>CADBJA010000103.1 GCA_902794945.1 Oscillospiraceae bacterium | reverse complement strand
TTATCTGCCTAAGGGCAGATAAATAGTCAACAGTTCACAGAAGACAGTATACAGTTATTAGCGGAAAAACTGACTTGTGCAAAAATACTTTTTCTTTGCGGTTTTTTACAGTTTTTATATTTAGTAAAGAAAACATCTTTCTCTATACGGGTATGGGCGGATCCAAAATCTGTCAACTGTTTACTGTTAACTGTCAACAAAATTCTAATTTAGCACAGCTAAATTAGAATTTAAAAGACATCGGAAACTCCGATGTCTTTTTTAACTAAAAATTATTTCCGCTCCAACCCCAGTTGGCAATCCCGTCATATTTTGTGTATATGCGTGCGGGCGGGATGTCGAGTTCCGCGGCAAGAATTTCCGTTACAAGCGCAGTCATTTTGTCGCTCGCGGCAGGGTTTACCTCACCGTAAATGCTAATTTCGGCGATGGCGCACGGTTCGGGCGAGCCTTTGAAATACATTTTCTTTTCATCGTCAAACGAGAGCATCAGCCACCCTTCGCTCTTGCCGGGGAAGGCTTCAATCGCCTTGCCGAATTTTGCTTTGATGGTTTCTGCTTTCGTTTCGTCAATTTTTACATTGGTAGTTGTTTTAATGTATGGCATGGTTTTTCTCCTTTTAAAGAATGTAAAATGTAGAAAGTAGAATGTAGAATGTAGAATTATCAGTAAATGCTTAGTATTGCTACCGCCACTTTGCTATCTGCTATCTTATCTGCAAGTGAAGCGAGCCTACTTGTGCCTTGTGCCTTGTGCCTTGTGCCTTATGCCTTATAAATTATGCGTTACGCATAATTTATTCTACAATATACCCCATCTTCTTCATCGCCTTTTTAAGCGTTCTTGCACTCATTCTTTGCGCTCTTTGCGCACCTTCACGGTAACAGTCTTTGAGGTAGGCTCTGTCATCCATCAACTCTTTAAAACGTTGTTGTACGGGTTCGAGTTCCGCAATCACGCTTTCGGCAACCGCCACTTTAAAATCACCGTAGCCTTTGCCGGTAAATTCATCTTCAATTTCTTCAAAATTCTTGCCGGTGGTGCAAGAGTAAATGCCCATCAGGTTATTAATGCCGTCTTTACCCTCGGCGTAACGCACTTTCGCCTCGCTGTCGGTCACGGCGCGCTTAAACTTTTTCATGATGATATTCGGCTCGTCGAGTATACTAATAAATGAATTGGTGTTGGCATCGGATTTGCTCATTTTCTTTTCGGGATTCGCAAGGCTCATCACTCTTGCGCCGTGCTTGCCGATATATGCTTCGGGGATTTTAAACACATTGCCGTAGTTGCCGTTAAAGCGGTTTGCAATATCCCTTGCAATTTCAAGGTGCTGGCGCTGGTCTTCACCTACCGGCACAAAATCGGGTTGGTAGAGCAAAATATCTGCCGCCATCAGCACCGGGTAGGTGAACAAACCGGCATTGATGTTTTCGGGGTGTGCCTTGCTTTTATCTTTAAACTGCGTCATTCTTGAAAGTTCGCCGAATTGGGTGGAACAAGAGAGCAACCACGCCAGTTGGGAATGTTCCGGCACATGGCTTTGAATAAAGAGGGTGCTCTTTTCGGGGTCGAGCCCGATTGCCATTAACAGCGCGTAGGTGCGCAAAATGCGCTCGCGCAACTCTTTGGGTTCTTGTTTTACGGTAATGGCGTGCAAATCCGCCACGGCAAAGTATGAGAAAAAGTCCTCTTCAAGCGCTTTCCAATTCTTTAAAGCGCCCAAATAATTGCCCAGTGTGGGGGTTCCCGTGGGTTGAATACAACTTAAAATTACCTTTTTCTTTTCGCTTGTTTGTTCCATTTTTTGACCTCACGCATAGTATTATGGTGACAATTATAACATATATTGGTAAATTTGTCACTTGAAAAAAGAAGAAAAGTATATTATTATAGATAAAATAATTAACGCAGTTTATCATAGTCAAAACTATGTTATGCTATAAATACAATAAAAATACTGCAACCGTTACCCGACAATACGGGGGAGCCGTATGTGTGCCGCGCGGCACGCAAATAACGGGGTGAAGGCTGCACCGCCGCTTTTTTGAAGCGGCAGTGAACCTACGAAAAGAGGAGAATGAATTTGAGTAAAAAAATGACGAAAAAAGAAGTTGCGGCAGCCGTTGAGAGCAAACTCTCTCATGTATTCGGCGTGACCAAAAAAAGCAGCGCCGGCAATGCGCAACTTTACAAAGCATGTGCCATGGTGGCAAGAGATTTGATGATGGAACAGCGTTCCGATTTTGTACAAAAGGCGGATAATGACCGTGATGACAAAAAAATCTATTACCTTTCCATGGAATTTTTGATGGGCAGAAGTTTAAAAAACGCCCTGTTCAATCTCGGTTTAACCAAAGAGTTTGAATCTGTTTTAAAAGAGTATGATGTTACGCTGGATACCTTGTATGAGCAAGAGCCGGATGCCGGTCTGGGCAACGGCGGCCTCGGCAGGCTTGCCGCCTGTTATTTAGACGGGTTGGCAAACCAGGGTTATGATGCAATGGGCTATTCCATCCGTTATGCCAACGGTATTTTCCGCCAAAAGATTGTAGACGGCAAACAACTTGAATTGCCGGATAATTGGTTGCCCGGCGGCAGTGTGTGGCTTGTCAAGCGTGAAGATGAGCGCAAGCAGGTGCACATCGGCGGTATTGCCGGCAGTACATGGTACGAGGGCTACCACCACTCCACTTTGACGGATGATACCTGCATTGACGCCATACCGTACGATATGATGGTGCCCGCAAAAGACGGTAAAGATGTTGCCGTGTTAAGGCTGTGGAAGGCAGAGGCGCAACCGACAGAAGATTATTTGCAGAGCATTGAAGATGCCAACTACTTAAAGGCAAAAGAGAAAGAGGCCATGGCAGCGGTTATCAGTGATGTGCTGTATCCGGCGGATGATAAAATCGAGGGCAAGTCTTTGCGCTTAAAGCAGCAATATTTCCTCGTTTCCGCATCTGTGCAGGATATTATTGAGCGCCATTTGGCACAATTCGGCACATTGGATAATTTGCCGCAAAAAGTCGCCATTCATATTAATGATACACACCCGACCATGGCAATCCCCGAAATGATGCGCATTGTGATGGATGAATGCGGCTACGGATGGGATGAAGCGATGAGCCTTGTCAAAGAGACCTTTGCTTACACCAACCACACGGTATTGCCGGAAGCCCTCGAAAAATGGCCGGAGGATTTGTACCGTAACCTCTTCCCGCGTATTTATGAGATTACCAAAGAGATTGATAACCGTTACCGTTCTTGGGTTTGGGAAATGACCCACAATGCCGATACGGTAGAAAAACTTGCCATCATCAGCGGCGGCACGGTAAAAATGGCGAATATGTGTGTTGCCGTTTGCCATTCCGTAAACGGTGTATCGGCACTGCACTCGCAAATTTTGAAGGATGATTTGTTCCACGATTCTTATGCGTTAACGCCGTTAAAATTCACCAATGTGACCAACGGTATTGCCCACAGGCGTTGGTTGTGCCAGGCAAATCCGCTTTTGAGCGAATACCTCAAAAAGAAAATCGGCAGCGGCTTTATTAAAGACGCTTCGCAACTTGAAAAATTAAAGGCATTTGCCGATGATGAACAAACCCTTGCGGATTTGATGGAAATTAAGTACCAAAACAAAGTGCGCTTTGCGAAGTATATTAAGAAAAAGCAAAATATCGACATCAATCCCGATTCTTTGTTTGATGTGCAGGTAAAGCGTTTGCACGCTTATAAGCGCCAATCACTGAATGTGCTCAACATTTGGTCAAAGTACCTTGAATTAAAGAAAAATCCGGATATGGATGTTGTGCCGCGCACCTACATTTTCGGCGCAAAGGCGGCAGCGTCCTACAAACTTGCCAAAGAGACCATTTACTTAATTTGCACCATTGCCGATATTATCAATAACGATGCACAAATCGGCGATAAAATGAAAGTGGTGTATGTGGAAGATTATAATGTATCCGTGGCAGAGATGTTGATGCCGGCGGCAGATGTTTCCGAGCAAATCTCTCTGGCAGGGCAAGAGGCTTCCGGTACCGGTAATATGAAATTGATGATTAACGGTGCGGTGACACTCGGCACGATGGATGGCGCCAATGTGGAAATTCACGAGGCGGTGGGTGAAGAGAATATTGTCATTTTCGGTATGACAACCCCCGAAGTGAACGACTTAAAGCGTCAGGGCTACAACCCGCAGGTGTATTATCACAATAACGAGCAAATCCGCGGTGCGATTGATTCTATTCGCTCCGGTTTGAACGGCAGAGAGTTTAACGAATACTTTATTCCGTCGTTAATTAATACAGACCAGTTTATGGTTTTGGCGGATTTTGCCGATTACCAACTTGCACAGGCAAAGATTGATGCCTTGTGGCAAGATAAAAAGGCATTTGCGAAAATGAGCCTGATGAACATTGCTTCGGCAGGCGTGTTTGCGGCAGACAGAGCCGTGAATGAGTATGCCAAAAACATTTGGCATGCAAAGCCGATTAAACTTTAATCATTTTAAAGGCAGAAAAAATGCATACGGCGGCGGTGGTGCACACCGCCGCTTCGTTACGAAAAAAATAAAGTGGTGATATTTTGAAAAAACGGGGATATTGGCGTTGTATACTCGCCGGTATGTTATATAAAAAAGCATCGCCGGAGGATAAAAGAAAAATCGAGAGCGATGAAAAGCGTTACCTTGCCGAGAGCGGGGCGTGTAAAGACATTCACGGCTCGGGGCGCACACTTTTAAACGAATTGTTGCTTTCGGGGGATGATACCTTTCGCGCCGTGTTCTATTACCGATGCCGCAGGCAAAAAATGCTTTGCAAACTCTCTAAACTCTTTTTGCCCGCTCATACGGAAACCGAGATTTACGGCGATATCGGGGAGGGGCTTTTGCTCTCTCACAATTTTATGGTTGTGCACCCCGAAACAGCCGGCAAAAATTTAAAGGTGGCGGCAGGCGCGGTCATCGGCACCAATCACGGGCATTTCCCGACGATTGGGGATAATGTGAGCATTGGTGCAAACGCGGTTGTCATCGGTGGCATTACCATAGGCGATAATGTGCGCATCGGCGCGGGCAGCGTGGTTACAAAAAATATTGCAAGCAACACGATTTACGGTTGTTAATTTTTGCACAATATTTGATTCGTTGCAAAAACCAATTTAGAATTCAAAGAAGGTGTAATGTATGGTTGCAAAGAATATTCTTTGCTTAAATGCAGATTTGTTGTATCAGGTCTGCTCATCACAAACAAAAAAGGAGATTGAAGCCGATATCGGTCGGTTTATTAAATGGAATAACAGGTTAAAAGGGATGCACAGCACCCGAAAGCGCTTAAATGCCCTGTTGCTTTCAAAGCCGGAGTTTCGCTCCGTATTTTATTACCGCACACGCAAGCACAAGGTGTTAAATGCGTTGAGTCGGCTGTTTTTGCGTAAAGCCGGCGCGGTGGAAATAGGCGGTGACATCGGTGAGGGGTTGCTCGTTTCGCACTGCCACTGCGTGGTGTGCCCCGAAAAAGCGGGCAAAAATTTGCGCGTGGGGCCCGGTGTGGTCATTTACGGCGAGTAGGAAGCGCCCGTCATCGGAAACAATGTGTATATCGCTTCGGATACGGTGGTAGAGGGCGATGTTCATATCGGTGATAATGTGATAGTCGGCGCGGGCTCGGTCGTGAATAGCGATTTGGCTGCCAACGGTGTGTATGTCGGCAAACCGGCACGCTTTATCAAACCCATTGATAACGATGCGGAACTTTTGGAAGAAATTATGTAAAAAAAGAGGATTTGTGTTTTACGGAGAGTGCCGATAAAGAAGTATTGCCTCAAAATTCAATCTTTTCGCACAATAAGTGCGTTAAAATCAACACATAGGCGTCAGCCTTATGTGCTGA
>CADBJA010000102.1 GCA_902794945.1 Oscillospiraceae bacterium | reverse complement strand
GTGCGAATGTGTCGCCCAATCGCTAACCGCTAACTGCTGCCTGCTATCTGCTTAAATTCTAATTTAGCCACCGCAAGGGTGGCGTAAATTAGAATTTACTGCAATTTCACCAGTTTTTCGCTGTCATTCGGGGGCTTTTTTCAGCAAAAAAAAGAAAATGCAAAAGAGTGCATATTCATATTGACTTCACGGGGTGCGTATGATAATATTTAACTCACTTAATTCATGGGAGAAGCGCTATGAAATTTAATTTCTTTATCCGTTACCGCATTAACGGTGTACAAAAAACAGCGAAAACAAAAACAGATGATTTTGATATTAAAATTGAGCAGAACGGTGCTCACAATTTAACCTTAAAAATTGTGCCGTTTACCCCGCTTGAAATTGATGCATTTTACATCAGGCGTGCGTACACTTTTGGTGAAGGTGCACGCTTTTTGGCAAACGGCTTTCAGTCGTGGACCGATACGAAAGAATTTACAAAAGAAGAGAAAATGCCTTCTCTCGGACTTATCGGGCACAGCCCCTTCGGCGTATATTTCGGTATGAAGTACGGCGGCGATTATCCCTTTGTAAAGCCGGAGAAAAAAGCAGGTAAGTTTCATTCCCACTCTTTCGCCTATGTGCGTGAGGGTGACAGTTTCGATTTTGTCGGTTCTTTAAATGACCGCACGGGCTACACGGTGATTTACGCGGATATGAACCGCGGTGAAATGCGCTTTTCCAAAGATGTAGAGGGCATCGTGATTGCCGAAGAATACGAACTGTTAAACCTGTTTTTTGCGAAAGGCGGGTATGAGGAAGTGTTTGATGCATACTTTGACGCGCTTCACATCAAACCGCGCACCACCGAAAAGGTCAAGGGCTATACCTCTTGGTATAACTATTACGGCGATATTAGCGAAGAGGTGATTTTGCGCGACTTACAATCACTCACTTCGATTGAAAACTACCATGAGTATGTGAACACATTTCAAGTGGATGATGGCTACCAGACCGCTGTGGGCGATTGGTTCTCGATTGATGAGAAAAAATTTCCGCACGGCATGAAACCGATTGCCGATGCCATTCACGAAAAGGGCTTAAAGGCGGGGCTTTGGCTGGCACCTTTCGGTGCGCAAAAAGAATCCAAACTTGCCAAAGAACACCCCGATTGGCTCGTCAAGGGTAAAAACGGTAAGCCGATTATGGTCGGTCATAACTGGATGGGCTTTTATGCGCTTGATATTTACCACGAGGGCGCCAGAGAATATATTAAAGAAACCTTCCGCACGGTGTTAAACGAGTGGGGTTTTGATTTGGTGAAACTTGATTTCTTATATGCCGCAAGCGCTATGCCGCACTACGGCAAAACCCGCGGAGAAATTGCGTTTGATGCGATGGATTTGCTGCGGGAATGTGTGGGTGACAAAGCGATACTTGCCTGCGGTGCGTTGCAGATGCCGTGCTTCGGCAAGGTGGAATATATGCGTGTGGGTGCCGATATGCACCTGGGGTGGGCGCATGGTTTTGTGAGAAAAAGAATGCACCGTGAAGATGTATCTACCCCGAATGCCATTCATAACACCATTTACCGCAGAGGGTTAAACGGCAGAGCGTTCTTATGTGACCCGGATGTATTCTTACTTAGAAGAACCAACATTTTATTCACACCCGAACAACAAAAATTGCTTGGCAAGTTTATTAAACTGTTCGGTTCGGTTCTCTTTATGAGTGACAATGTAGCCGATTATGATGCCGAACAGTTGGCGGCGTTTAAAGCGATTTTGGAAGAGGATGATATGCAAGTGCTTTCCATTGAGGAAGAGAATGACATTATCACCATTGATTACACCGAAAACGGTGCAAAAAACCGTATGAAGTTCAATGTGTGGACAGGGGAAATATTAAACAAATAAGGCGTTTGAACGCCTTATTTGTTTAATAGAGAGAAGAGATAAGAGTTAAAAGTGAAGAGTGAAGGGCGGGACACCCGTTTTTTAAGGCATAAGGCACAGCTGCGGTCGTTGACCGCAGAATGAAGTCGCTTCGCTAATGAAGAATGAAGCCGGCGACAAGTCGCCTAATGAACTCTATTTGTAGGGGCGGATACCATCCGCCCGAAAGAAGGAAGAAGAAGTGCAAGAACGAAGAACAGATATAAAAAAGCCTGGGGCACCCTCCGTATTGAGGGTGCCCCTGTCGGATTCGCTTTTTTTATATCTGTTCGAGTTCGTGTTTTGTTTGCTTTAGTATGCGCATAAAGAACAGGTAAAAGAGGATATCCATTAAGAGGGCAAATGCCATTAGAATGTAAGGCAAAAAGTGCATAAAACCGCTTTGCGCTGTCGAGAAAAACTCATTAATAATGTAGTCGGCACCGGTACCGATAACACCGAGAACTTTTGTGAGTATGATATGTCGCAGTGCGGCATCTGCCTGTGCTTTGAACGCATAGTTTTGCTCTGCCGCCGCTATCTCGATGATGCCGCAAACCGTGAAATACGCACCCAAAAAGTTAGATAAGGTAAACATCACGCGCATCATCAGCGCCAGCGCATCCAACTCGGTTGACTCCAACACATTTTTTGCAACGGAAACCACGATGCCGATAATTAACCACACGAGCGCTTTGCGAAAGGCGGGAACATCTTTCGCACAAAGTTTTGCGCCGCGAATGTGCTTGATGTAAGAAATGACATTTAACACACCGCCTGCCAGCAAAAGCACTGCAAACGGCACGGCAAACGCGAGTGTAACCGTGCCGTTTTCGCGCACAACGGCACCTACGGTAACACCCGCAGTTGTTAAAACAGTTGCAATGAATGCAAGAATTTGAGACGCATATATTTTTTTAGTACCCGCATAGGCATTCGGATATTTCATACTGCCGCTCCTTACTTGTATTCCAATTCGATTTTATCGACCTTGCCGTTGTAAGGCATATAGGCGACACCGGCGGAATCAAGCATTTTTTTGGAGGCTTTGGTGCCGTCCGTATCCGCATATTTATCGGAAAGGTAAATGATTTTTTTGATGCCGCTTTGAATGATTGCCTTCGCACATTCATTGCACGGGAACAGGGTCACATATGCCGTGCAACCCTCCAACGAGCCGGAGCGGTTGTTTAAAATGGCATTGAGTTCGGCGTGGCACACAAAGGCATATTTGGTATCGAGCATACCGCCCTCTCTTGCCCACGGGTACTCATCATCATCACAGCCGGCGGGCATGCCGTTGTAGCCCATGCTCATAATGCGCTTATCGGGGTTGACGATGCAACAGCCCACCTGTGTGCTGGGGTCTTTGGAGCGTTTGGCGCTCATTAATGCAATCCCCATAAAATATTCATCCCAAGAGATATAATCGGTTCTTTTTGACATATTTTTGCCTCCCGCGTGCGAATAATTATGTTAATATTTAAACATATTATGAATTATTTTGCAAGAGTGTTGTTATTTTTCGGCGGGTGTGGTATACTATGATGAATATTTAAAATGGAAAGATATCGTTTTTTGCAAACCGATATCTGTTGCCTGCCGCAAAAAACGTATGCAGGCAGAAAGGGAAACCATGTCTTTTTTAGAAAAAATCTTTGGTAATTACTCCGAAAAAGAGGTTAAAAGAATAAAGCCCACCGCGGCAAAAGTGATGGCGCTTGAAGAAAAATATGCCGCTATGAGCGATGAGCAGTTGCAGGCACAGACCCCTGCGCTCAAACAACGCCTGGCGGACGGTGAAACGCTTGATGATATTTTGCCCGATGCCTTTGCCGTATGCCGTGAAGCGGCGTGGCGCGTGCTCGGTATGAAACACTTTGAAGTGCAGGTTATCGGCGGTATCATTTTGCACCAGGGCAGAATTGCCGAAATGAAAACCGGTGAAGGTAAAACCCTTGTGGCAACCCTCCCCGCCTACTTAAACGGCTTGAGCGGCAGAGGGGTGCATATTGTTACGGTCAATGACTACCTTGCCCGCCGTGACTCCGAGTGGATGGGCAAACTCTATAACTGGCTCGGTTTAAGCGTGGGTCTGATTATTCACGAAAAGGACGATGCCGAGAGACGGCAGGCGTATTTGTGCGATATCACTTACGGCACCAACAACGAAATGGGCTTTGACTATTTGCGTGATAATATGGTGGTGCACAAAGCCAATAAAGTGCAACAAAAAGGGCATATTTACGGCATTGTGGACGAGGTTGACTCCATCTTGATTGATGAGGCGAGAACACCGCTCATCATTTCCGGCAGGGGCGAAGATTCCAGTTCCCTCTATGTAGATGCCGACCGCTTTGCCAAAACTTTGCATAAAATTAAAGTCAAAGAAATGGCAGAAAAAGAAGATAACGACGATTTGTACGAAGATGCCGATTACATTGTGGATGAAAAGGCAAAAACCGCAACGCTCACCAGAAAAGGTGTGGCAAAGGCGGAAGTGCATTTCGGTGTGGAAAACCTGATGGACAGTGACAATATGACCCTGCTCCACCACATTGACCAGGCAATTAAAGCCAACGGCGTGATGACGCGCGATGTGGATTATGTGGTCAAAGACGGGGAAGTACTCATTGTCGATGAATTTACCGGCCGTATTATGCTCGGCAGGCGCTATAACGAAGGCTTACACCAGGCGATTGAAGCCAAAGAGGGTGTCAAAATCCGCAACGAGTCCAAAACCCTTGCGACCATCACCTTCCAAAACTATTTCCGTTTGTATGAAAAACTGTCCGGCATGACCGGTACGGCGTTAACGGAGAGCGAAGAATTTCAAGAGATTTATTCTTTAGATGCGATTGAAACACCGACCAATAAGCCGGTCATCAGAATTGACAGGCCCGATGTCATTTACAGAACCGAGCAGGCGAAGTTTAACGCCGTGGTCGAGCAGATTAAGGCGTGCCATGAAAAAGGGCAACCGGTACTGGTGGGTACCATCAGCATTGAAAAGAGTGAACTCATTTCCAAATACTTAAAAAAGGCAAAAATCAAGCACGAAGTGCTCAATGCAAAGCAGCACGAGAGAGAAGCCGCCATTGTTGCACAGGCAGGTAAATTCGGTGCGGTTACCATCGCAACCAACATGGCAGGCCGTGGTACCGATATTGTACTCGGCGGTAATGCCGAATTTTTGGCGAAGAGCCAAATGGAAAAAGAGGGCTTTGAGCCTGAAATGATTGCCGATGCCTTTGCGTATTTTGAAACGGATGATGCAGAAATTATCGCCGCCAGAGCCCGCGCCCGTGAGTTGGAGGACGGTTACAAAGCGGAGATTAAAGAAGAGGCAGACAAAGTGCGCGCAGCCGGCGGTTTATATATCCTCGGCACCGAAAGGCACGAGTCCAGGCGTATTGATAACCAGTTAAGAGGCCGTTCAGGCAGACAGGGAGACCCCGGTGAGAGCCGTTTCTTCCTCTCGCTCGAAGATGATTTGTTGCGCTTATTCGGCGGGCAGAGAATTGAAAGCATTATGGGTATGCTCAATGTGGATGATGATATGCCGATTGAAAACAAAATGCTTTCCAAAACCATTGAAAATGCGCAGTTAAAGGTGGAGGGCAGAAACTTTGCCATCCGTAAACAGGTACTGCAGTATGACGATGTGATGAATAAGCAAAGAGAAATTATTTACGAACAGCGTGACCAGGTGCTCAACGACATGGACCTCAAAGACTCCATTATGGGTATGCTCGATGAAAACATCGCCGAAAATGTAAAACTGTTCTGCAACGAGGCGTCCCCGGTAGAGGATTGGAACTTACAGGGCTTAAAAGAAAAATATATCGGCTGGCTCACAAAGGACGAGGATTTCAAATATACTGATAGTGAAAAGGCTACCGTCACCGTGGCGGAAATTACCGATATGCTCACCGAAAGAGGGCACGAACTGTACGAGAGCCGTGAAAAAGAGTTTGGCAGTGAAACGATGCGTGAACTCGAACGCGTGGTGCTCTTAAGGAATGTTGACACGCATTGGATGGACCACATTGATGCGATGGAAGAACTCAAACAGGGTATCGGTTTGCGTGCGATGGCACAAAGAGACCCGGTGGTGGAATTCCGCCTTGAAGGCTTCGATATGTTTGATGAAATGACGGCGGCAATCCGTGAAGATACGGTCAGAATGATGCTTACGCTGCGTGTGCACAAAGAAGCCCCGGTACAAAGAAAACAGGTTGCAAAGCCGACGATGGCAAGCGGCGGTACCGATGGCAGTGAAAAGGCAAAACCGGTCAAAAAAGGCAAAAAGGTAGGGCCGAATGACCCGTGCCCGTGCGGCAGCGGCAAAAAATACAAAAAATGCTGTATGCAAAAAGACAAACAGGCAAGTTTAAATCAGTAATCGAAACCGTAATTCGATGAAAAGAGCAAGGTGTTCCTTGCTCTCAATTTGTTACAAAATATTACAAAGTGTGCAAAAGGTTTGAATATTTTACGGAATAGATTATAATTATATTTTGTAACAATAGAATGAATTTTAAAAATCGACAAATCATAATAACGATTTTCAGTATAGTAGGAGACCTGCAATGGATAAATTGGTTATTCAAGGCGGCAACAAGTTATATGGCAGTGTGACCATCGGCGGCGCAAAAAATGCCGTGGTGGCGCTTTTACCGGCAACGCTTTTGGCGCGCGATGTTGTGGTGCTTGAAAATGTGCCCGCCATTCGTGATGTGAGAATTATGCTCGGCATTATGGGGCAACTCGGCGCACAAATTAAAATGCTTGACAGAACCACCTATCAAATAGATACAAGACATATCGAATACCAAGTGGTACCCAATGATGTGGCAAAGCGGCTCAGAGCATCATACTATTTAATCGGTGCTATGCTCGGCACATTCGGCAAAGCCGAAGTGTCTTTACCGGGCGGCTGTGATTTCGGCGTCAGACCGATTGATTTGCACTTAAAAGGCTTTAAAAGTCTCGGTGCCGATATTGATGTTTCTAACGGTATGATAAAAGCGTTTACCGATGGCGGATTGACCGGTTCGTCTATTTATATGGATGAAGTGAGTGTCGGCGCCACGATTAATGTGATGCTCGCTGCAGTCAAAGCGCACGGGCTGACCATTATTGAAAACGCGGCAAAAGAGCCGCATATCGTAGACCTTGCCAACTTTTTAAACCGCATGGGCGCGAATGTGCGCGGTGCCGGTACCGATGTCATTAAAATCAAGGGCGTTGAGAGTTTGCACGGCTGTCAGTATTCCGTCATTCCCGACCAGATTGAAGCCGGTACTTATATGACCGCCGTTGCTGCGGCAGGCGGTGATGTTACGATTAAAAATGTAACCCCTAAGCACTTAGAGAGTATTATTGCAAAATTGGTGGAATGCGGTGTTGATGTGGAAGAGGGCGACGATGAAGTGCGCGTTCGCCGTTTCGGTGAACTCAAACCCTGTAATGTCAAAACGATGCCGCACCCCGGTTTCCCGACCGATATGCAGCCGCAAATTGTGGCGTTACTTTCTCTTGCCAACGGCACGAGCATTGTTAATGAAAGCGTGTGGGAGAGCCGTTTCAGGTATGTGAACCAACTCGTAAAATTCGGCGCCAAAGTCAATGTGGAAGGTTCTAAAATGGCAGTCATACAAGGTGTGAACGAACTCAAAGGCGCTTATGTGAATGCGACAGACCTCAGAGCCGGCGCGGCGATGATTATTGCAGCCCTTGCCGCCGAAGGGGAAACCGAGATTGAAGATATTTACCATATTGAGCGCGGGTATGAAGATGTGGTTGAAAAATTCCACGCTATCGGCGCCGATATTCAAAAACGCTATTATCCCGATGACGATGATATCGGCATGCGGGCGTGATGAAAAAAGCGAGTTAAAACTCGCTTTTTCATTTGTCTGCCTAAGGGCAGACAAATTCTAATTTATGCCACCAACGGTGGCTAAATTAGAATTTAAGCAGATAGCAGGCAGCAGTTAGCGGTTAGCGATTGGGCGACACATTCGCACTTGATTGTATTAGTTTGGATTTAAT
>CADBJA010000101.1 GCA_902794945.1 Oscillospiraceae bacterium | reverse complement strand
GGCGACACATTCGCACTTGATTGTATTTGTTTTGATTTAATCCAAATTTGGCTTAAATATGCGCAAAACAGATATAATCTATCCAAAAAATAGAGCGAAATGAATTCGGGGTCCCCGAAAAGTATTGCAAAGCAAACTTTTTGGGGGGAGGAGAAACAAATGGAACAATACTAAAGGATTTGCTCGCAAATTCTTTCTATTGTGAAATTTGTTTGGACGAGGGGTGCGGGTGTCCCGCCCTTCACTTAGCCGAGCGGCGCAAGGTGCCGCGAACGCCAAGGTTCTGCCACTTGTGGCAGGTTCTTATTCTCTATTCACTCTTCTCTATTCTCTAATGCGGAGTTTACTCCGCTAAATTAGAATTTGGCGGAGTAAAACTCCGCCAAATTTTATTACTTCTTTCCAAAAAATCCTGTTCCCTTTTTGCCGGTGTTCGGCGTACCGAAACTTGCCGCCAATTGGGTAAGTAAATCTTTTTGTTGTGCGGTGAGGTTTTTGGGTACTACCACTTTAATTCTGACAAGTTGGTCGCCCTTACCTCTCTCATACGGTCTGGGGATTCCCTTGCCGCCGAGTTTGAGGATATCGCCCGATTGGGTACCGGGTTTAATATCCACCTGCACTTTACCGTCTAACGTGGGCACGGTCACGGTAGCGCCGAGTGCCGCTTGCGCTATGTTAATCTCTTGTTCATACCACACATTAAAGCCGTCACGCTCAAAGAACGGGTGCGGTCTGACACGGATGAGAATGCGCAAATCACCGGCAGGTCCGCCGTTGATACCGGCGTTGCCCATACCTCTAACCGGCAAAATTTGACCTTCATCAATACCGGCAGGGATTTTGACTTCAATCGTCTTTCTCTTTTTCACCCTGCCCTGTCCGTTACAGGTTTTGCACGGTGTTTTGACGATTTTGCCTCTGCCGCCGCATTTTGAACACGGACGCTGGCTGCTCATCACGCCAAAGGCGGTGCGCTGCTGCACGCTCACATAACCTCTGCCACCACATTCGGAGCAGGTTTCGGGGCTTGTGCCTTTTGCCGCACCGGAGCCGCCGCAATCGGGGCAGGTTTCAATATGGTCAAGTTCCACGCGCTTGGTGGCGCCCTTTGCCGCCTCTTCAAAAGAGATAACAAGTGTTACATTAATATCGTCACCGGCACGGGGGGCATTCGGGTTACGCCTGCCGCCTCCGCCGCCGAAACCGCCGCCAAAGAAAGAGCCGAAAATATCGCCCAAGTCAATGTCGCCAAAATCGAAGCCGCCGGCACCGCTGAACGGATTGCCGCCACCGGCACCGAAGTTCGGGTCAACACCGGCATGACCGAACTGGTCATACCGCGCTTTTTTCTCACTGTCGGAGAGGACTTCGTACGCCTCGTTTACCTCTTGAAACTTTTCTTTTGCATCGGCATCATTCGGGTGCAGGTCAGGGTGATATTGTTTTGCCTTTTTGCGAAAGGCTTTTTTAATTTCATCCTCACTTGCGCCTTTGCTGACGCCTAATACTTCATAATAATCTCGTTTTTCTGCCATTGTTTATCCCCAAGTGCACGAATGCCCGAAAGCATTCGTGCACGCTTTTTGATAAAAGATAGGTTTGCTATCTGCTTGCCGACTGTCGACTGCCGACTGCCGAAGAATAAGCCCCCGGCTTATTCTTCGGTTACATCTCTAAAATCCGCATCATACGTGCCGTCCGGATTCGGGCCTGCCTGTTGTGCACCGGCATCCGCGCCCGGTCCCGCGCCCTGCGGGTTTGCCTGTTGATACAGTTTTTGAGAAACCTCATAGAATTTGGAAGTCAGTGCCTCCTGCGCTGTCTTAATCGCAGCGGTATCGGTGCCTTTGAGTGCCTCTTTAAGGGTGTTTAATTTTCCTTCAAGGTCGGACTTGTCGGCAGCATCAAACTTGTCGCCGGATTCGCTCAAAAGTTTTTCGCACTCATAAACCATTTGGTCCGCCTGGTTGCGGGTGTCCACATCTTCTTTTCTCTTTTTATCTTCCGCGGCAAACTGCTCTGCCTCACGCACAGCCTTATCAATATCTTCTTTGCTCATATTGGTAGAGGCGGTGATGGAGATTTGCTGCTCTTTGCCGGTGCCGAGGTCTTTTGCGGATACATGCACAATACCGTTGGCATCAATATCAAAGGTAACTTCAATCTGCGGCACACCGCGGCGTGCGGGAAGAATGCCGTCAAGATGGAACATACCGAGGGTTTTATTATCTCTTGCAAATTCTCTTTCGCCCTGCAGCACATGCACTTCAACAGAAGTTTGGTTGTCGGCTGCGGTTGAGAAGATTTGGCTCTTCTTGGTCGGGATAGTGGTGTTTCTCTCAATAATCTTGGTGCTCACACCGCCCATGGTTTCAATACCGAGGGATAACGGCGTAACATCGAGAAGAAGCAAACCTTCCACATCGTTGTTGAGCACGCCTGCCTGCAAGGCTGCACCTACGGCAACACATTCATCGGGGTTGATGCCCTTGAAGGGGTCTTTACCGGTGAACTTTTTGATTGCCTCCTGCACTGCCGGAATTCTTGAAGAACCGCCGACCATCAGCACTTTATCAATCTCGCTCACGCTCAAGCCGCTGTCATCCAACGCTTTTCTGACCGGACCCATGGTTCTTTCTACAAGGTCTGCGGTCCTTTCATTGAACTTGGCTCTGCTCAATGTCATATCCAAGTGTTTGGGACCGTCTGCACCCTGGGTTATAAAGGGCAGGTTGATGTTAGCGGTCGTGGTGCCGGAAAGGTCAATCTTTGCCTTTTCTGCAGCATCCTTCAAGCGCTGCATTGCCATTCTGTCGGTAGAAAGGTCAATGCCCTGCTCTTTTTTGAATTCTGCCACCAACCAGTTAATAATCTTGTTGTCAAAATCATCACCGCCGAGCATGGTGTCGCCGTTGGTGGCAAGCACTTCTTGCACACCGTCGCCCATTTCGATGATGGATACATCGAATGTACCGCCGCCAAGGTCATAGACCATTACCTTTTGGTCCTGCTCTTTGTCAATACCGTAAGCGAGGGCGGCTGCGGTCGGCTCGTTGATAATTCTCTTTACTTCCAAGCCTGCAATTTTGCCGGCATCTTTGGTTGCCTGACGCTGGGAGTCGGAAAAATAAGCGGGTACCGTGATAACCGCTTCGGTCACGGTTTCGCCGAGATAACTCTCTGCATCTGTCTTTAATTTCTGCAAAATCATTGCGGAAATCTCTTGCGGTGTGTAGGATTTGCCGTTGATGGTCACTTTGTAATCGGAACCCATATGTCTTTTAATTGAAGACACGGTGCCTTCCGGATTGGTGACTGCCTGGCGCTTTGCGATATTACCGACAAGGCGTTCGCCATCTTTTTTAAAACCAACAACGGACGGGGTGGTTCTCGCACCCTCCGCGTTTGCGATAACAGTAGGCTCTCCGCCTTCAATGACTGCTACACAAGAGTTTGTTGTACCTAAGTCAATACCAATAATTTTTGCCATAATTCATTACCTCCGAATGTATGTTAAGATATTTTTTACTGTTTTATTGCCGCGTTGCGGCACTCTTTTAATGCGGAATGCGGAATACGGAATTAATGGTGGCGAAACACAGTTTCGCATTTTAAAGATTTCTCGACTACGCTCGAAATGACAGATTGGTGTCATCTCGACCGAAGCGGAAAATCTTTTCATTCTACTTTCTACTTTCTACATTCTACATTTATTTAGCATTTAGCATTTTGAATTTATTCTTTCAGGCGAGCAAAGCGAGCCGATTGTGCCTTGTGCCTTGTGCCTCGTTGGGCAACTTCAAAATGGATGTTATAAGCAGGTGCCGGCGATTTGCGCCGATTTTGGCTTCAAAAAACGCAAGCAATACTTTGTGTATTGCGAGGCTTTTTGCAGTCGAAAGCGGTGTGAAGCGATGGTGCCTGATGATGACAGACAGTTTTGAAGATGACCAACAATAATTAATTTGCTACTATCACCACCGCGTGGCGGATGACTTTGTCGCCCAATTTATAACCGCGCTGGTATACCTCGGTGATTTCGCCCTCGCCCTTGCTCTCATCTTCTATATGAGAGACTGCCATATGCAGTTTGGGGTCAAAGGTTTCGCCTGCCTCGCCGAACGGCTCGGCGCCTAATTTTTTCATTTTATCTAAAAATTGGGAGAAAATCATTTCAATCCCTTTTTTATAATCTTCAATTTCGCTCTCGGCGTTTTTGGCTCTTTCAAAATTATCTGCCACTTCCAAAAACTCGCCCAACACGTTCATGGTCGCATTTTGGTAAGTTTCTTCCTTTTCTTTGGCGGTGCGCTTTCTGTAATTATCATACTCGGCAGCGATGCGTAAAAGCTTTTCATCTTTTTGCTTTAACTGCTCACACAGTTTCGTTTCCACATCCGTCCTCTCTGCGGGTTGCTCCTCGGTCCCTGCCGCTTCGTTCACTGCTTCCGCCTCACAAGATTCTTCTGCCTCGTTCGCTTCTTGTGCTGCGGTTACTTTTTCTTCCGCCTCGGCTTCTGCCGCTTTTTTCTCTTTTTTTGCCATTGGTCTTGCCTCCTATTCTTCATCCTCACTATAATGTTCGGATAAAAGCCTGCCCACCATATCGGTGAGGTATTCCACATCCGGAATGAGCTTTGCATAATCTATTCTGGTCGGTCCTATCACGCCGATAGTACCCATCGCATTGTTACCAAACGCATAGCGCGATAAAATCACACTTGATTGCTCCATCTCCGCAAAATAATTTTCACTGCCGATTAAAATGCTCATACGGCTGTTTTGCGGTGTCTCCTGAAACGATACGAGCCTGGAGAGTTGCTCACGCTGTTGCAAAAACTGCATCAGTTCCGTAATATCGCCGTAGGCGTCACGGTGGGCAAGCAGGTTGCTTTCACCCTCTACATATGCCTTGCTCTCGCCTGCCTCTTTGCCAAGTTCGTACAGCGCCGACAACAGGGGCTTGATAGCGTAATCTTCATTTTCAAGCGCGCCGATGATTTCTTCAAGCATCTCTTCGCTCAATTCCGCAACTTTCGCTTTTAAAAAGTATTTATCCACAATCTCTTTAAAGCGGTCTTTTACATTCTCGTTAATATCAATATCAATTCTGCACACGCAGTTTTTGAGAATGCCGCTTGAGGTTAAAAGCACAAGGATGGCGGTTTTGGAACTGGCGGGTATTAACTCCACTTTGCTGATTTTTGCCTGCGCATCCGCCGGGGTAGTCACCACTGTGGCGCAGCCTGTGAGCCTTGCCAAAATACCGCCGGCGTTTTCCAGTATTTTTTCCGGCGTTTTGGCGCCCGCGCGCAACATCGCCTCTAACTTCGCACACTCCATATCACCCAAAGGGCTGGTACTCATTAGATTGTCTATATAATAACGGTAACCTGCGCTGGTCGGTATTCTGCCGGAAGACGCGTGGTTTTTCTCTAACAGCCCCAACTCGCACAACTCACTCATTTCGTTGCGAATGGTAGCGGAAGAGTACCCCAATTTTTCACTGAGTGCTTTGGAACCGACAGGCTCCCCCGTAGGGATATAGTGCTCAACCACATTTGCAAGTATCTTTTCTTTTCTTGCCGAAAGTTTCATTTCCTTCTCCCCGTATACTTCCGTTTCTTCTATAAACTTTACTACAATTCAACTTGACTTTTGCTTGGACTTTAGCACTCTTTTTTTGGTTGTGTTAGCACTCTCGCACTTCAAGTGCTAATCATCGTGTATTACTATACTCTCATCCGCCAAAAATGTCAATAGAATAAGTGTGAACAATTTGTTAAAATTAGAATTCACGCCACCCTTGCGGTGGCTAAATTCTAATTTACGCCACCCTTGCGGTGGCTAAATTAGAATTTAAGCAGATAGCAGGCAGCAGTTAGCGGTTAGCGATTGGGCGACACATTCGCA
>CADBJA010000100.1 GCA_902794945.1 Oscillospiraceae bacterium | reverse complement strand
TTCACCGCAATCCGGGCAATACCACGCCGGGATTTGGTGCCCCCACCAAAGTTGACGAGAAATACACCAGTCTTTTATATTCTCCATCCAGTGAAAATAGATTTTAGAAAATCTGTCAGGCACAAATTTAATATCGCCGTTTCTGACTGCTTCAATTGCCGGTTTGGCAAGCGGTTCCATTTTTACAAACCACTGTTTGGACACACGCGGTTCTACCGGCGTGTGGCAACGGTAACAGGTGCCGACATTGTGTGTGAGCGGCTCCACTTTGACAAGGTAACCCTCTTTTTCAAGGTCTGCCACAACCGCTTTACGACACGCGGCAAGGCTCAAGCCCTCATACTTGCCGGCATTCTCGTTCATATAGCCGTCATCCGTAGTCACGGTAATGACATCGAGATTATGGCGCAGACCGACCTCATAGTCGTTTGGGTCATGTGCCGGGGTGATTTTTACCACGCCGGTACCGAATTCCATTTCTACATATTCATCGGCAATGAGCGGGATTTCTTTATTCACAAGCGGTAAAATAAGCATTTTACCGACCATATCTTTATAGCGTTCATCCTCCGGGTGCACGGCAACGGCAGTATCGCCAAGCATGGTTTCGGGCCTTGTGGTAGCGAGTTCCACATAGCCGGAACCATCGGCAAACGGGTAGCGCAGGTGCCAAAAAGAACCTGCTTTTTCTTCATACTCTACCTCGGCATCGGAAATAGAGGTACAGCAGTGCGGGCACCAGTTAATCATACGCTTGCCCCGGTAGATTAAACCTTGTTTGTACAGGTCTACAAAGACCTTGCGCACGGCTTTGGAGCACCCCTCATCCATTGTAAAGCGCTCTCTGTCCCAATCGCAGGAAGAGCCCATCTTTTTGAGTTGGGTGACAATGCGTGTGCCGTACTGACGGCGCCAATCCCACGCACGCTCCAAGAAAGCCTCTCTACCGATATCTTCTTTGGTGATGCCCTCTTCTTTCATCGCAGCAACAATTTTTGCCTCGGTTGCAATAGATGCGTGGTCGGTGCCCGGCACCCACAATGTGCCGAAGCCCTGCATTCTTTTATAACGAATTAAAATATCTTGAAAAGTATTATCCAGTGCGTGACCCATATGCAACTGACCGGTAATGTTCGGTGGCGGCATCACAATAGAATATGCCGGTGCATCGGGTTTAATTTGACCTTTAAAATAGCCTCTTTCGAGCCAAAACTGATAATTATTATCTTCCACCGCTTTTGGGGAATAACTTTTGTCTAAATTTGCCATAAATTGTTACCTTCTTCATTCAAATTATAGTGTTACCGGCGAAACATTGATGCTGCCGCAGAAGAAAATAGCGCTTGCAAGCATCATTTGTCCGATGAAATAGGTCGTTAAATTGACCACTTTCAGTTTATAGGAAGTCTTTGCTCTGTCGTTACCGAACAGACAAAAGACAAGCGTACCGTCACTGACCACAAACAGCACAGCGCCCACAGCGAGCACGACGCTCATCAGCCATGAATACTTTGCCGCGCGAATGGCAAGGGTGACCGCGCACACAAGCATTGTGCTGATTGTCACCGCATACAGCGCCACAGGCACAACGGCGGGACCGAGTTTGAGTTTGACAACAAGTTGTACCGCAACAAAGGCGATTACCAAAATAGCCACTTCAACAATAATGAGGGTTCTTGTCTTGCTACCCGCAGCACCAACCGCATTGATGCCCTCAATATATGCCAGGACATAGAAAATGTGCCCGACCAAAAACGCCACCAGGCCGCTGACAAAAGAAGCGGCGGTAAAGACTTTACCGGGATTTTTGGAAAGCGCGGTTAAATGCAACAGCAAATCACCGAGCCAACCGAAGCACAAACCGATTACCATATCTCTTGCAAAGGGTTCCAAAAACTTAACACCCCACGCCTCTTTTGCCGTGAAATATGCAAAAATACCGTAGCCGACAAAAATAGATGCGGCAATCATTTTGAGGCAAAAACTTTTAACACATTTTTTGGGCCACTGCGCTTTAATAAAAAACGGAAACGCAATGCACTCGGCAATCCAAAATAGGACAATGCCGATCACAGATGTGGTGGAAAGACTCATAATCTACCTCCAAAAACCAATAATTATATGTATTTTAACATATTATTATATAAAATACAATATTTATCTGCCAAGGCAGATAAATTCTAATTTAGTTGACAGTTAACAGTAAACAGTTGACAGATTTTGGATGGGCTCCGCCCATACCCGTATAGAGAAAGATGTTGTCTTTACTAAATATAAAAACTGTGAAAAACCGCAAAGAAAAAGCATTTTTCAAAAGTCAGTTTTTCCGCCAAAAACTGTATACTATCTTCTGTGAACTGTTGACTATTTATCTGCCCTTAGGAAGATAAATTAGAATTTACAAAAATAACCAAAAATGGTATAATCTTATTCAAACCAAAAAACAAACAAATGATGAGGAATAAAATGATAATCGACGCACATACACATACATTCCCCGCGGCGATAGCGCCAAAGGTGATTGCGCATTTACAAGATAAGGCAGAGTCTATGGCTTATACCGACGGTACCGATGACGCATTGCGGCACTCCATGGCGCAAAGCGGTATAGATATTAGCGTGCAACTGCCGGTGATGACCAATACGGGGCAGGTAGAAAAGCTCAATGATATTGCGATACAAAAAAATGAGCACACTCCCGAAACCGGCTTATTCTCTTTAGGCGGTATGCACCCGGATTATGAAAAATACAGCGAAGAACTCACACGCATTGCCCGTGCCGGTATCACGGGTATTAAACTGCACCCTGCCTACCAAGGGGTAGATTTAGAGGATATTCGCTTTATGCGCATTATCGGCAAAGCGAATGAATTGGGGCTTGCCGTGGTGATACACGCCGGGCTTGATATCGGCATTATGCACCACAACTTTGCAAGCGTAAAGCAAATAGAAAATGTATTAAATACCCTATCCCCCGCAAAATTTGTGCTTGCGCATATGGGCGGTTGGAAAGACTGGGACTGTGTAGAAAAAGAGTTGTGCGGTGAAAATGTATATTTTGACACTTCTTTCTCATTAGGTGCCTATGTACCGCCGAAAGGTTACGATGTGCCGGGGGATAAACGGCAAATGTTGGGCAAATCACAGTTTATAAGGATGATACAAAAGCACGGTGCCGATAAAATCCTCTTCGGTTCGGATTCACCGTGGAGTGCACAAGCGAAAAGCATACAAAGCATCAAAAACTGTCGATTTACAGCAGAGCAGGAAGAGATGATTTTTTACCGCAACGCAAAAAGAATTTTCGGTATATAATTTAAAAATCGCATTCATTTTAGGAATGTGATTTTTTACTATGGATTTTATACAAAATTCACACGAAATATTCGTTGCATTTATAAATTGCAATTCTGCCCCCGTTGTGCTAATATATTCTGCGGTAAATTCCCTTTTATATATTAAAATTGAAAGGCAGGCAACCGGCGAGTGAAAGCGTTTCATTCCGCCGAAAATGAATGGCAAAATTATATTTTAAATACGGTGCTATGGGTTCCTCAAAATCCGCACAGGCACTCATTACAAAGTTTAATTATGAAGAAAAAGGGTTAAAAGTATGGCTCATTAAACCGAGCATTGATACAAGAGAAGAATTAAACACCGTTTCTTCCCGCATCGGGTTAAAAGCGGAATGTACCGCCATTTTCCCCACAATGAGTATTTGGGATGAATTTGAAAACCGCTTGGCACAAAAGGTAGATGTCATTATCGCCGATGAGTCCCAATTTTTCACCGCCGCACAAATTGATGATATGCGCAAAATTGTGGATGAATTGGAAGTGCCGGTGCTGTGCTTCGGGTTGCGCACCGACTTTAGAACCCATTTATTTGAGGGCTCGCGCAGGCTGTTGGAAGTAGCAGACAAAATCACTGAGATAAAAAACATTTGCGAATGCGGCAGAAAAGCGATTGTCAACGCAAGAATTGATGATAACGGTAATGTGATTACCGAGGGAGAACAAGTATTGCTCGGCGGCGATGAACGCTACACGGCAATGTGCCACAGATGTTGGCGAAAAGCGATTGAACAGGCATAAAAAACAACCGGTTTGCAGTGCAAGCCGGTTGTTTCAGCAGTCGGCGGAATGACAGGCAAGGCGAAGCCTTGCAATTAGAATTTTGAATTGTGAATTGTGGTGGCGAAACGAAGTTTCGCATTTTAATTCTACATTTTACTTTCTACATTCTACATTGATACTGTCATCTCGACCGAAGCGGAGAGATCTTTTTTCGTAGGGGGTGCGATGCCCACATCGCACCGGTTTTTCTTTCGGGAGGGCACAGAGACCCTCCCCTACATAATTAGAGCGAAGCGGAACAAGTGCGAATGTGTCGCCCACTCGCTGACTGCCGACTGCCGACTGCTACATAAGAAAACACGCCATCCTGTTGGGATGGCGTGTTTTCTTATGTAAAACCGCCCAAGGGAATTCCCTTGAGCGGTTTTTATTATTCGTAATCGTAGCCGGCTTTGATGGCTTTTAAGTTCACATCAATTAAGTTGGCTTTGCGGGCGGAAACGACCTTTTTAAGGGCAGCTTCCATACCGTCAAAACTAACCACACCGGTTTCTTTAATAACCTTGCCGAGCATAATCATATTCGCAAGGGTCGGAATGCCGGCTTCTTGCGCCATTTTGGTGGCGGGGATGTAATACACATCTACATCGTCCCTCTCCACCTTACGGCTGATGAGTGTGGAATCCACAAAGATTTTAGAGCCTTTTTCGGCTGCGTTTTCGTACTTATCGAGTGACGGCAAGTTCATCACAATCAGCACATTCGGGTTATCGACTATGGGAGAACCGACCGGGTCATCACTGATAATCACATTACAGTTTGCCGTACCGCCGCGCATTTCGGGGCCGTAGGACGGCAACCAGCTGAGTTGTTTGCCCTCTACAAGACCTTTGTAGGCAAGTACCTTACCGGCGAAAAGAATACCCTGACCGCCGAAACCGGCAATTAAGATTTTACTGGTCATTTGCATTGCCCTCCTCGCTTGTTTTATCTTTATACACACCTAAGGGGTAGTAAGGAATCATATCGCTCTCCACCCAATCGAGTGCCTGTTGCGGTGTCATACCCCAGTTGGTCGGGCAAGAGGAAACCACTTCAATTAATGAGAAGCCTTTGCCCTGAATCTGGTTTTCAAACGCCTTTTTGATGGCTTTTTGCGCTTGCTTTACATTCTTGACATTGTTAACCGCTACCCTCTGAATATAGGCGGGACCGTCTAACGCGGCAAGCAATTCGCTCACTTTTATCGGGAAACCTGCGGTGGCAACATCTCTGCCGTAGGGGGAAGTTTGGGTTACCTGCCCCGGCAAGGAAGTGGGTGCCATTTGACCGCCGGTCATACCGTAAATGGCATTGTTAATGAAAATAATGGTGATATTTTCATTTCTTGTGGCGGCGTGAACGGTTTCTGCCATACCGATGGAAGCGAGGTCACCGTCACCCTGATAGGTAAAGACCACATTTTCGGGAAGCGCTCTTTTAATACCGGTAGCCACTGCCGGTGCTCTGCCGTGCGCTGCCTCTACCATATCACAATTAAAATAATCATATGCCATCACGGCACAGCCTACGGGTGCCACACCAATGGTGTTGCCCTCAATGCCGAGTTCATCAATCGCTTGTGCAACCAGGCGGTGAACAATACCGTGTGTGCAACCGGGACAATAGTGAAGCGGTACATCACACAGTGCATGCGGTTTATCAAATACTACCATTATTCTTTACCTCCTGCTACATTTTTGATGGATGCAAGCACCTGCTCGGGCGAAGGAATCATACCGCCGGCACGGTTGCAAAGCACCACGGGGCGCTTGCATTCGCTCGCAAGTTTAATATCCTCAATCATCTGCCCCATA
>CADBJA010000099.1 GCA_902794945.1 Oscillospiraceae bacterium | reverse complement strand
AGCGAAGCGAAACGGGTGCGGGTGTCCCGCCCTTCACTATTCTCTATTCACTCTTCTCTATTCTCTAATGCGGAGTTTACTCCGCTAAATTAGAATTTACATTCAAAAAAAAGGAGAACCTATGCAAGAATACATCACTTTTATGAACCGAAAAGATGCAAAAAATATATTGCGTTTATTATTATTTTGCGCGTTGTGCGTTGCCGTGTTCGGCACGGTGGCATACCTTAACACCCGCTTTAACGGCTTTGCCGATGTGCACCCGGCGGCGCACTATTTTGAAAAAATACAGGATGCTTGGCAAAAAATATGCGATACGCTCTTTTTATACCCCGCACGCTTTATAAATTTTTTCATTTAAGGCTTGCAACACTGCTGTAAACTTGTTAAAATATTATATTAGTATATTATATATTTTAGGAGAAACCTATGCCGTTTGATAAAAGTAAAATCAGAAATTTTTCCATCATCGCGCACATTGACCACGGCAAGTCCACCCTTGCCGATAGGCTCTTGGAGTTAACCAGTTCCGTTGCCAAGCGTGATATGACCGCGCAGATTTTGGACGATATGGATTTGGAGCGCGAAAGGGGCATCACGATTAAAGCTCACGCCGTCACCCTCAATTATACGGCGGAAGATGGGGAAGAGTATATGCTCAACCTCATTGACACTCCGGGTCATGTGGACTTTAATTATGAAGTGTCACGCTCACTTGCCGCGTGCGAAGGCGCGCTGTTGGTGGTAGATGCTTCACAGGGCGTAGAGGCGCAAACGCTTGCGAATACATACCTGGCACTCGATAATGACCTTGAAATTGTGCCCATTATCAATAAAATTGATTTACCGGCGGCAGAGCCCGAGCGTGTGGCTGCCGAGATTGAAGATGTTATCGGTATTCCGTGTGAGGATGCACCGCGTGTTTCCGCCAAAACCGGTATTAATGTGGAGGCGGTTCTTGAAAAAATCGTCAGCGATATTCCGGCACCCGAAAATCACGATGATAAGCCACTGCGCGCGCTGATTTTTGATAGTATTTATGATAACTACAAAGGCGTAGTGGTCTATGCCAAAATTGTGGACGGATGCATTAAAAACGGCGATACGATGCGTATGATGTCTACCGGTGCGGAATTTACCGTGGTAGATGTGGGCAGAATGCGCGCTACCTCGATGGAGAGCACCGGCGCGCTCTATTCGGGTGAAGTGGGCTACATCACTGCAAGCATCAAAACCATTCACGATGCCAAGGTCGGCGATACCGTTACCCTTGCCACCAATCCCGCTGCCGAGCCGTTGGCAGGCTATAAAGAGGTACAGCCGATGGTCTATTGCGGCGTGTACCCGGCAGACGGTGCGGATTATGAGAATCTCCGCGATGCGTTAGATAAATTAAAACTCAATGATGCTTCGCTCTCCTTTGAGCCGGAAACATCGGGTGCACTCGGCTTCGGTTTTCGCTGCGGCTTTTTGGGGTTGCTGCACTTAGAGATTATTCAAGAGCGCTTAGAGCGTGAGTACGATTTGGATTTGGTGACGACCATTCCGTCAGTCGTTTATAAAATTCATATGACGGATGGGAGCGTGCTCGATATTGATAACCCCACACACTATCCCGACCCGGCGGATATTGACTTTTCGGAAGAACCGATGACCGAAACCCATGTTTATGCGCCGGCAGACTGTATCGGCACCGTGATGGAGTTGTGCCAAGACAGGCGCGGCACTTATATCGGTATTGATTACATCACGCCCGAAAGAGTGGATATTACCTATAAACTGCCGCTCAATGAAATTATTTATGACTTTTTTGATACCTTAAAATCCCGCACACGCGGTTACGCCAGCCTGGATTATGAAATCAAGGGCTATGAAAAGAGCAACCTCGTGAAGTTGGATGTACTCTTAAACGGCGATATGGTTGATGCGTTAAGCTACATTTTGCACGCCGAAAAGGCGTACCCGAGAGCACGGCGCATTGCCGAAAAGTTAAAGGCGAATATCCCCAGACAAATGTTTGAAATCCCGATTCAAATTGCCATCGGCGGCAAGGTCATTGCCAGAGAAACGGTCAAAGCGATGCGTAAAGATGTGCTTGCGAAGTGCTACGGCGGTGACATTACGAGAAAGAAAAAATTGCTCGAAAAGCAAAAAGAGGGTAAAAAGCGTATGCGCCAGTTCGGTAAAGTAGAAGTACCGCAAGAGGCGTTTATGGCAGTGCTGAAGTTATCAGACGACGACAAATAGTCGCCGTCTGATAACAGTTTACAGTTTACAGTTTTCAGTTTACAGTTGTTGGCGGGACACCCGCACCCGATTAGAAAGCCTATCACTGTGCCGCTTGCGGCACTTACAATTGGGTGAGGGCGAAGCCCTCCATTAACTTCACTCTCCACTCTTCACACTTCAAACTTTTAGCGCACATAGTGCGCTAAATTAGAATTTAAAAACCGATGAAAAATTTAGGAATCTACATTCATATTCCGTTTTGTCGCAGTAAATGCCCTTACTGCGACTTTTTCTCATTGGTAAAAACCGATACGGCGGCAGCGTATTTAGAGGCTGTGAATTGCAGATTAGAGCAGTTCCAAACCGGCGAATATAAGGCGGATACGCTCTATATCGGCGGCGGTACCCCCTCGGTGTTAACAGGGGAGCAGGTGGCATCTTTGATTGAAACCGCCAAAAAGCACTACGGCACACCGGCAGAAATCACGGTGGAGTGCAATCCGTCGGATGTAGATGAAACTTTTTTGCGCCGCATTTATGCCGCCGGTGCCAACCGTTTAAGTTTCGGGATGCAGTCGGCGGTAGCCAGTGAGCGCCGCGCCCTCGGCAGGCGGGCGGACCGTGTGCAGGTCGAAAATGCCGTGCGCCTTGCGGCTGACAGCGGGTTTGCGAACATTTCGCTGGATTTAATGCTCGGCATTCCGCACCAAACGGCGGATAGTTTGCACGAGAGTATTTGCTTTTGCGCCTCTCTCCCCGTGCAGCATATCAGCGCTTACATCTTAAAAATAGAAGAGGGCACTTACTTCGGCAAACACCGCGATGCGCTTACCTTGCCGGATGAGGATGCCACGGCGGATTTGTATTTGCAGGCGGTAGAGGAACTCGAAGCGGCAGGCTTTAGGCAGTATGAAATCTCCAATTTCGCAAAACCGGGTTACGAGAGCCGTCATAATTTAAAGTATTGGCATTTAGAGGAATATTTAGGTGTCGGTGCGGCGGCGCATTCTTTTGTCGGCGGCAGGCGCTTTTATTATGAGAGAGATATTGCGGGCTTTATCGCCGGCGCGAAACCTGTGGATGACGGTGCCGGCGGGGATAGGGAAGAAGCGGTGATGCTCGCCCTGCGTTTAAGAGAAGGGGTAGAAACCGCCCTTTTAAGCGACAGCGCACGCAAAAAAATCCCCTTTTTAAAAGCACAGGGTTATGTAACGGAACTTGACGGCAGGGTGGCGTTCACCCCGCAGGGTTTTTTAATCTCAAATACCCTCATTACAGAGTTGACGGAATGATATTTACAAATCTGCTCTAATTTGATATAATCAAAAAAAATGAATGGATTACGAAACAATGGAACACAAACATACACATATATTAGAGGACGGCACGGTCGTAGAACATACTCACTCTAATCACGCCCATACGCACCAAAATACAAAGGCAGTGCTCAACCGCCTTTCCAAAGCCATCGGGCATTTGGAAAAAGTAAAGCGGATGGTAGAGCAGGGGGAAGATTGCAGCGAGGTACTCATTCAATTAAGTGCCGTGCGCTCGGCAATTAACAACACCGGCAAAATCATTCTCAAAGACCATATAGAGCACTGTTTGGTCGAAGCGGTGGAAACCGGCGACCGGGAAACGATAGAGGAATTGAGCAAAGCGATAGACCGCTTTGTAAAATAATAAAAGCCATCGCTTCTGCGATGGTTTTGTTATTTTAAGGCACAAGGCACAAGGCACAAGGCACAAGTAGGGCTCGCTTTGCTCGCCCGAAAGAAGAAAGAAGAATGGTGGCGGCAAGGCTACGCCTTGCATGATAAACTACCCCTCCGCTTTGCTCTATTCGTAGGGACGAGCATTGCTCGTCCGAAATGTAGAATGTAGAAATTAAAATGTAGAATTAAAATGCGAAACTTCGTTTCACCACCACTTAACGCCTGCCCTTGTCAGGGGAGGGGGACCGCTTGCGGTGGAGGGGTAGTCATAAAATGCGAAACTTTGTTTCGCCACCATTAATTCCGTATTCCGCATTCCGCATTCGGCATTAAAAAATCAGCCTTTTCCTTTATAGTGCAAGCAAAGCATCGTTAAATCATCAAACTGCGGGGCATCTTTTACAAAATCGGCGACCGCGTTATCTACCGCTTTGAGGATTTGTTCGGGGCTTTCATCCTGCGCCGTGCGGAGGGCTTCTACCGTGCGCTCGAGCCCGAACAGTTCATCGTCCGCATTCGTCGCTTCGGGCACACCGTCGGTATATAAAAACAGTTTGGAGTCGGGCTGCAACTGTAATTCGTAGGCTTTGTATTTCACGCCCTCCATACCGCCGATGACAAACCCGTGCCTGTCTTTGACCGGCTCAAAATTACCGTCTGCCTGTTTGAGTATCGGGTACTCGTGACCGGCGTTTGCCGCCGTCAGTTTGCCGGTTGTTAAATCTAAAATGCCCAACCACACGGTAACAAACATCTCTTCACGGTTGTTGGCGCAAATTTGGTTGTTGACCGCTTCGAGTGCTTTTGCGGCATCTTTACCCATCATTGTGTAGTTTTGCACCAAGATTTTGGATATCATCATAAACAGTGCCGCCGGTACACCCTTGCCCGAAACATCTGCCATCACGAGCGCTAAGTGGTTTTCATCCACCAAAAAGAAGTCGTAAAAGTCACCGCCGACCTCTTTCGCGGCAGACATACTGGCAAACACATCAAACTCCTTGCGTTCGGGGAAGGCGGGGAAGATGTTGGGTAACATATCCGCTTGAATGCCGGATGCCATATTCAGTTCCGCCTCGATGCGTGAACTCTCTGCCTTTTGCGCTTCATACTGCGCGACCTGGTCGCGGATAATCGTGCCGAACATATAGGCGGCACCGCACACGGTGGCAATAATAATAAACTGTATATCGGCAATAACCGATTGCAGGATAATGGCGGCAATCGGTGCAATCAAATAAATCCAAAGGGAGATGGCAACATTCTTTTTAAACTTTTTGCGGTAGCGGATGAGCAGGTAAATATCAAGCCCCATCATAAGCACTTGCGGTATGTTGGAGAGGATGTATGCCGGTGCGCGGTGGTACACATTCCCGGCATCAAATGTGTAATATAAATCGGTGAACTGTGCCGCAATTAAAAGTATAATATGGGCAATTAGTATACACAGGTAGGTGATGCCGACAGCGCGCGGGCGCTTGGGTGCGGCAACAAATAAAATCAGCAAACTTAAAAGGTACGCCATAAAGCCCGACACCAAAAACTCGACAAATGTTACGATATACAGGGCGGTATGAACCCCGTTACCGGGTACGCCGTCCATCATCTGGCGGGTCAGGTGGGTGAGCATATAAACGATGATGAGTGAAAAGAAGAGCCGAAAATATTTTTTGACTTCTTTTCGCAACCACTCGCCCGAACTGACTTGCACGATGGTAAGGGCGCAAATGCCGGTACCGGCGGCAATAATAAACAGATTAATTAAATTTGCTATACTGATACTCATATTTTCTCTCCTATCCTGTTATGTGCTTTTATACTATATTATTATAATGAAAGTAAGTGTGATTTGCAATCGTAAATTCTAATTTACGCCACCCTTGCGGTGGCTAAATTAGAATTTATCTGCCTAAGGGCAGATAAATAGTCAACAGTTCACAGAAGACAGTATACAGTTATTAGCGGAAAAACTGACTTGTGCAAAAATACTTTTTCTT
>CADBJA010000098.1 GCA_902794945.1 Oscillospiraceae bacterium | reverse complement strand
TTGCGAGGCATTTTAACACAGTATTTGAGAAAAAGAGGCGGTGAAAACCTGTTGTGGTTCAAACCTTTCTACCCTTACCCAATCGAAAGGGTTCTAAGCAACTTTTTGCTTACTTTTTGTGTTGCTACAAAAGTAAGTGCCCGCGCGGCATAAGCGCAAAGTGAATTAAAAATCAAATTAAATTCATTATAGATTAATACCGATAAGAAAAATGTATTTACCAATCAAGTGCGAATGTGTCGCCCTTATATTTTTTCTTTTCTGTGGATTTCTTTTCACGGAAATAAGAAAAGAAAATTTATGCAAAAAAAGCGGAAAATTTATGCAAAAAAGCGGAAAATTTATGCAAAACACACTTGAAAGTTGCTATAAATAGTATTATGATATATATATTTGGACTTTAAAGAAGAGGTGAGCGTATGCATAAGTCTGAAAAGAAACAAAAGCCGGAAGAAAAAGAACTTTCCAATGATGAAAAAATCATCAAAAAGTACGGCTTTTTAAAAGAAAAAATCATTTTGCATTACCATAAAGGGTGTCAAATTTTAAAGGTGGCAAAAATCACGGTCACCGTGTTGTTTTTGCTCTTTACGCTTATAGCAGTCATCATCAGCAACCGCACAGGGGAACACCTTGCGTGGCTTACGGCGTGGATTATACTCATATTTGTGAATATTGCCGTGTTTGTGCCGGCAGATTATGCCAAGTATTTAATCACATCCAAAGTCATTCCGTACCTGAACGACGATGACAGAGTCGAATTTGGCGAGTATGACATTTTTGCCGAGGATTTGGATGAGGAGGAGTAGTGTGAAAGTTGTCACTTTCACAAATGAAGAATGAAGAATGAAGGGCGGGGCACTCGCTCGTCCAAACAAATTACACAATAGAAAGAATTTGCGAGCAAATCCTTTAGTATTGCTTCATTTGTTTGTCCTCTCCCCAAAAAGTTTGCTGTGAAATACTTTTCGGGGTCCCCGGTATCGCTTCGCTCTAATATTTTTCATTTTGTTTTTGCAACCTGTTGGGTAGAATGGAGATTTTTATGAAAAACACTTTAAACATCTTTAAAAGAGATTTAAAGAAGATATTTACCAATTCCTGTGCGATTGTGTTGGCGGTCGGTATTGCCGTGTTGCCCTCACTGTATGCATGGTTTAATATTTACGCCAACTGGGACCCGTACGGCGCTACGGGCAATATGCAAGTTGCCGTCATTATTGAGGATGAAGGCTATCGCTACCGCAATATTGATATTAATGTGGGCGCTAAAATGGAAGAAAATTTAAAAGCCAATGATGCGATTGATTGGCAGTTTTTAAGTAAAAAAGATGCCATCAGCGGTATTGAATCCGGCAAATACTACGCCGGTATTGAAATCCCTAAAGGGTTTTCAAAATCGTTAACAAGCATTGTTTCTTCCAAATTTGAGCAACCCAAAATTAAATACTATGCTAACGAAAAGAAAAATGCCATTGCCACCAAAATTACCGATAAAGTGGTGCAAACCGTGCAAACCGAGGTCAATGAATCGTTTGTAACTACCGTGATTAATGTCGTCAGCACCATGCTCGGCGTGGTGGCAAATGCCGCCAACAACGGTGCCGGAGAAATGCTCGGCGATTTAAAAGGCAAACTCGAAAATGCCGATACTTCCATTGCCAACATTCAAAAAACGGTAGACAGTTTCGAAAGTGTAATGACACTTGCGCAAACTTTAAACGAAGCCGTGAACGATGAAAAAGTCACCGATATGCTGCAAAAATCCGGTACGCTCATCGAAAGCGGGGAGGATATGGCAAAACTGCTCGAAACCACGGTGAGCGGGTTGAGTGCCTCGGCAGCCACGGCGCTCGGCAAAGCCGCGGACGGTATTAACGATGCTGCCAAAACCGTAGGTGAAATCGGCAGTGCCGGTTCCGCAAAGGCGGCACAAAAGGCGGGCGAAGCCCTTAAAAAAGTGAGCATTTACCGTGCTTCTTTAGAAGCGGTAAAAAATTTACTGGATACCTTAAAAACATCGCTTTCCATTCAGTTGCCGGCGCTCGAAAAACTGAGTGCGCGCATTGATGCGGCGCTTACGCGCACCGATAAGGTGATTGCTCTTTTAAGCGATATTCAGAGCGGTGCCATCGGCACGAGAGTAAAGCAAATCACAGCCGAGATGAATACCTTAACCGGTGAGATTGCAACTTTTGAAAGTACCTACCGCAAGGATGTGCAGCCGACGATAGAAAAGAACCTCTCTGCCGTGATGGATATGCTCGTGGTAACCGGTGATTTGATTGCGGATTTAAACGGCGAAATGCCGACCATTCAGGCGCTCTCTAAAAGCTTAAATGCCTCGGTAAAGAGCGGTGCCGATTTGGTAGCGGCTATCAACAAACTGTTAGGCAATACCCGCAAGCAGTTAAAAACCCTTTTGGCAAAACTCGATTCACTCAAAGACAGTGAACTGCTCAACACCGTGCAAAACGTGGCAGGTAAAAATACCGACCAATTAGGCGCATTTTTGGCTTGCCCCGTGCAGGTGGAAACCGAAAAGGTGTACGGCATCGAGAATTACGGCTCGGCAATGGCGCCTTTTTTTAGTACCCTTGCCATTTGGGTGGGCGCCATGGTGCTTATTGCAGTAGTCAAAACAGAAGTGAAAAAGAAGCACGAAATCGGCAGTGTGAAAGCCCACCAAGCCTATTTTGGCAGAATGTTTACTTTCCTTGTGTTCTCTGTGACACAGGCGCTCATTATCTGCTTGGGTGACTTGTATTTCTTAAAAATTCAGTGCTACCATCCGGTAAAATTCATCCTTGCCGGCGTGCTCGCCGCCGTAGCCTTTACGGTGTTTGTGTTCTCGCTCGGCTACACCTTCGGCGATATCGGTAAAGCCATCGGTATTATTTTCTTAGTGGTACAAATCGGCGGCTCGGGCGGTACTTTCCCGATTGATGTGACCCCGCAGTTTTTCCGCACAATCAACCCGTTCTTGCCCTTTACCTATGTTGTAGAGGCAATGCGCGAATGCGTATGCGGCACCTATGCCAATGATTATTGGGTCGATTTGCTCAAACTGTGTGCGTATATTCTCATTGGTCTTATCATCGGCATCGGTGTGAAATTCATTGTCAAAAAACCGATTCGTTTCTTCGAGAAACAAATCAAGAAAACAGATATATTCTAATTTAACCATTTAACGGCTCCCCTTGTCAGGGGAGCCGTCGCTTTTTAGTGACTGAGGGGTAGTATCATAAAACCTTTTAACGCCTCCCAAGGGGAGGCGTTAAAAGGTAAAGATTTATACTGCTCTCACCAAAAACACTTTTACCCCGTGTGCCGGCACGCGGGCGGTAAGGGTGGCGCCTTCGCGCTCTTCTTTTGACCATAATTCCAGCGTGTGGTATTCGGATACATCGCTAAGGTTAAAATACGGGTCTAAGCACAGTTTTGTTAAGTCATACGATACATTTTGAGCGCTGCGCGCTTTATTGAAGAAACACAGGGCAACATCCCCGTTTTCAAGCGGTCTTGCGAGCACATCCGCCAAGCCGAATTTGACACGCTTCGCGGGTTTCGCCAACGCGTCACCGTCAATGGCAATGAGGTACTTATTGGTTACGATTTGCAGGGTGGGGTTATCGGGTTCGGGGGTGCCGTCCTCGCGCACAAAGCGGCGTATATCATTGCCGAGAACCAGCGGTGCCGCCATCATACACCACAGCGAAAAATGGGCTTTATTTTCTTCTTCGGTCAGCTTTCCGTTGCCGACTTCGAGCATATCGGGGTCATTAAAATGACCTGCGCTTGCGTATTTCCAAAGCCTTATATTGTGGGAATAAATGAGCACAATACTGCGCCATGTTGGGCGAATATCGGGCGTGGTGCGCCACATATTACCGGCTTTGGCTCCCCATAAATACGGGCGATTCATTCCCCACTCACAAATGGAATACACTATCGGTTTTTTGTTTTCGGTGGCTTTTTGCAAAGCCAACCCCATACGGCGGTATTGCAAAAAAGCGGCATCCGAGTGGTTGACAATCGGGTTGCCGATTTCAATTTCATTTTCGCCCGCGTGTAATTCAATCACTGCCTGCACCCTGCCTTCGGGGGTAAAGGCATTGGCAATCGGGAAGAGTACTTCAAAGTACTTTCCGCCGGTGCGCACCATTAAATACGGCGCGCGTTTTACTTTGCGCTTGCGGTAGTTTACGGTGAGGATGTATTCCCCTGTTTCATCGGCGTTAACCGTGAATTTCGCTTTGCCGGAGCCGTAAGAGAGAAAGCCCATCGCTTTGCCGCTTTTTAGGCGCGTATCTTTCACGGTTCTGCCGCGCCCCGTGTAGGTAACATCATCGGGTTTTATAAACGCAAAGGGCTTTTCACCCTTTTTGGAAAACTCGAGGCTTTCAATGAGCGGCGCCACGCCGGATTCTACTTTGTGGTGGCAAAAATCATATTTAAAAAATTCGCACCCCCACGCGGCAAGGGAAGCGGCATCGGTATCTTCTTTGCCGAGAGAAGCCGGTAAATCCTCACAGGTGAGCGAGCCGTTTGAGGTGTATAACCCCACCTTTAAACCGAGGTCATTAATTTTATTTACAAGTGCAGGCATACCGGAGGGAAAGGCGGAAAAATCGGGCTGCAATCTGCCGTTTTCATCCCGTAAATTTGACTGCCAACAATCATCAATATTGATATAGCGGTAACCTGCCTCTTTTAAGCCGGACTGTGTCATCGCTTCTGCCGTTTGCAAAATAAGCTCTTCATTAATATTTTGGCGAAAGGTGTTCCAACTCGACCACCCCATAATCGGGCGCGGTGTCGGCACGATGTAATCTTCAAACGCACTTAAATCTAAATGGGTTTTGCGCGGCATAAAAAATTTTTTTAATGCGCAAAGCGGGCAAATGCCTCTTGATTTTGTGCGAAAAAACCAAAAAACAAAGCATATCACAAACACGGCTAAAATGCATAATAAAATGATACTAAACGGTTTCATAAACACTCACCTCAATCTATTATATAAAAACATTTTACCATATAAAAGGGAATTTTTAAATAGTGAATATTCATTTTTTACCTGCAAAAAATAAAAACAGGTGAAAAAGATGTTACAGGGAATTTCGGCTTCGGGAGGCTTTGCGATTGGAAAAATCCTGACATTAGAAGAAGAAACACCGGTATACAATAAGTCCTCATATTTAGGCAAACAGCAAGAAGCGGAACGCTTACAAAACGCGCTGCATATTTTTACGCACCGCACCGAGGGTGCGGCAAGCGCCATAAGGCGCATTGTCGGCAAAGAAGAGGCGGATATTTTTACCGGTCACATCTATATGGCGCACGACCCGGAGATGCAAAAGAGAATGAAAAGGAAAATCGCACGCGGCTTCAACGCCGAAACGGCAATGGAAAGCGCGTGCGATTATTTTATTACATCTTTTTTAAATAGCGAGTCGGATATAACACGGCAAAAAGCGGCGGATGTGCGCGACATTCGTACTTCTTTGTTGCATATTTTAACCGAAACCGCTGTCGAGCCGATGAATATCCCGTTCGGCACGGTGATTGCCGCAAAAGAATTAAAACCCTCTGCCGTTAATTTTATGGAGCGGCGGCGCACCGTGGCGGCACTTGCCGAAACGGGCACGGAAAATGCACATTTTGCGGTTTTAATGCGTGCAATGGGTATCCCCGCCGTACTCTCTGTCAAGGGATTAATGCAAACCCTCACCACCGGTCAGCGCGTGATAGTGGACGGGGATAAGGGGGAAGTGGTGGTTTTAGACAAATAGGAATTTGTCGAGGTCTTGCGACCTTTCCCAATCCCTATTTAATGAATAATGAATGATGAATAGCTCAACTTTCCCACATCAATAATTCAAGTTTATCCTTAAACAATGCGGGATTTGATTAATAAAAATATAAATCATTTCATTGATTTGGTTTTCAGTAAG
>CADBJA010000097.1 GCA_902794945.1 Oscillospiraceae bacterium | reverse complement strand
TTCTTTCGGTAAAATAGCGGCATTGATATTGCCGTCACTGAAAAACTCAATTTTACCCATAGAGCCTAACATCTCGGCAGCACTGAGCACACGGGTATTATTTACGGTTTTGTCGATTTCCTCGTGCGTGTTTGAACAGATTAAAACATCAATTCCGTCTACGGCTTCCACCAATTTTTCAGGTGTAAAATCCTTATTATTATCCGCAAAACTCGCAAGACATACTACTTTATCGCACTTATTTTTCAGCGTTTCTACCTGCGATTGTGCAAAGGCGGTTTCTTCTTCAAAAGTATAGCCGTCACGCCTGGAGGAAGTGATATAATCGGCACACTTTCCGTCTGTCAACGAGAAAAAGCCTATTTTTAACCCGTTTACCGTTTTGATGGTATTTTCGGCATACACATCGGCACTGCTATAGCGAATATTGCCCGAAAGCATTTCACACCCGGTGTAATCGCCAAATCGCTTTAATGCTCTAAAACCGTAGGCAAAATCATCCGTACCGATACTGATAATGTCATATTCCGCTTCTTTCATTAAAGCACACGAATATTTCGCATTTGATAAGGAAGCCTCGGCAGAACCTTTTGAAAAATTACCGCAGTTTACAAGAAGCGCATTTTTGGTCATTTCTTTGTAGCGCTGAATATAGCCCAAATCTTCGGTAAACCCCTTGGTATCATTCGTAAAAAGAACGGTTGCTAACACTTCACTCTCTGCTACCGCAGGAACAAACGGTAACACCCCTATGCAAAGCACAAGAGTAAAGAGTAAAATTTTAGCAATCGTTCTTTTCATTCTCATATTCTTGAAAGCAAGCCTTTGAGAGCGCTAACCCTCAAAGGCCGTTAATGATTAAATTAGCAAATGTTGGTTGCAATAATGTTAATGCCTGTGTCACAAATGTTTTCCACAATCACATCACCGATTTTTACCGGTGCTTGTACTTGCACTTCATTTAACACTTTCATGCAATCAAACATTTTTTCTTTCGGAATCGCATCTGCCGATTTTACGGGCACTACCGGATGTCTGCCGCCTTCCACCTTCACGGTTGTGGTGAGCGGTCTTACCGGATGCGTACACTCGGTTTCGGCATATTTCACGCCTCTCGGGCATGTATTACCTGTTACGGAAACAACCACTCCGTTATCAATGGATGCGGTTAATTGACAGCCCATCGGGCATGCGACACAAGTAAGTTCTCTCACTTCCATTTGTTAACCCTCCACTTCTATGTACAAATAGTCGCCTTCGTTAAAATCTTGAATATCTTCGGGTTTAATGACGATATTCTCCATTTCACCGGGTGCTAACTTGCGTTTTTTCTTGGCATAAATCACATTACCGTTTCTGGTTACTTTCACGGTTGCATTGGTATATACCTGACCGACTCTGAAATAGAGTTTCACCGGTTCCCACGCACCGTCTACGCTGATTCTTTGCGGCACAATGTATCTTACACCGTTAATGCCTTTGGTGTGGAATTTAAACTGCGGGTAATCTTTTTTATTTAAAATGTATTTTGCAGCGCCCTCACCGGCTGTTTGAGCCTCTTGTGTCACAAAGTCAACGAGGTCATGCACATGAAGCACATTACCGCAGGCAAAAATACCTTCGTGACTGGTTTCTCTGTATTGGTCAACAATCGCGCCGCCGGTAATTCTGTCAAGGTGGATACCGACCGAACGGGAAAGTTCATTTTCGGGAAGCAGACCGACAGAAAGCATCAAGGTGTCACAAGGAATATACTCTTCAGTACCCGGAATGGGTTTTAAAGAGCCGTCTACCTTAGAAATGGTAACACCCTCTACCCTCTCTTGACCGTGAATTTCGGTAACGGTATGAGAAAGTTTGAGCGGAATATCAAAATCCTCAAGGCATTGCACAATGTTTCTGGTTAATCCGCCGGAATACGGCATCAACTCACATACAGCTTTGACTTTGGCACCCTCAAGTGTCATTCTTCTTGCCATAATGAGACCAATGTCACCGGAACCTAAAATTACCACTTCTTTACCGGGCAAATAACCGTCAATATTCGCAAATCTCTGTGCGGTACCGGCAGTCATAACACCTGCCGGTCTGGTACCGGGAATCGAAATGGCACCACGCGGTCTTTCACGGCAACCCATCGCAAGCACAATCGCAGTAGCGGAAATTTCCATCAATCCGTCTTGCTTATTAATGGCAATCACAACATTGTTGGTGGTAATATCAAGCACCATAGTATTGACTTTCACATCAATATCGGTTTGTTCTACCTGTTCAATAAAGCGTGCCGCATATTCGGGACCGGAGAGTTCTTCACCAAAATAATGCAAACCGAAACCGGTATGGATACATTGTTCCAAAATACCGCCTAAAGTTTCATCTCTTTCGCAGATGAGGATTTTCTCAACGCCGCACTCTTTTGCCTTTAAGGCAGCCGCCATACCGGCAGGACCGCCGCCGACAACCACTAAATCATACTTCAACATCAATCCTCACCTCACTTTGTTTTACCGACAACTATATTGGAGTGTTCGCCGAATTTGGTGACTTCCAACATATCTTTATTTCTTTCTCTTGCGATGATTTCCGCAACTTTCGGACCGCAGAAACCACTTTGGCATCTACCCATGCCGGCGCGGGTTCTTCTCTTTACACCGTCCATATCCTCTGCGGGAATCGGACCGTGGCAAGCGGCAATGATTTCACCCTCGGTTACCGTTTCGCAACGGCAAACAATTTGACCGAATGTCGGGTCTTTTTCAATCAACTCTCTGCGCTCTACGGTAGAAAGTTCTCTAAAGCGAATCGGCTCGGGGCGGGTTCTGTGCCATTTTACCTTTTTGGGTAATCTGCCGCAAACATCAAGCATAATCTCTTCTACATACTCGGCTATTGCAGGTGCCGCGGAAAGACCGGGAGACTCAATACCCGCTACATTAATAAAGTGCGGATTTGCCTTAGAAGGCTCAATAATAAAGTCGCCCTTAGTGCTGTGTGCGCGAAGCCCTGCAAATGAAGTAATCACGGCATTCAGTTTCACACCGGGAATAGAATAACCTGTGTATTGGCGCACCATATCAAGTTCATCGGTCGTGGTGGATTTATCTTCTTTCCCCTCAATATCTTTTGCGGAGGGTCCGGTTAAAATATTACCGTCAACCGTCGGTGTAACCAATACGCCTTTACCCATTTTGGTCGGGCATTGGAAAATAACATGGTTTACCACACCGCCCAAAGATTTATCCATCAACAAATACTCGCCTTTTCTTGCGATAATCTCAATCGAATTATCACCGATTAAAGAAGCGATGTAATCGGAATAGATACCGGCAGCATTAATCACATATTTTGCTTCAATCTGCTCGCCGGATTCGGCTTTCACGGTAAAGTGCTCATTTTCAAATTGAATATCGTTTACGGCATAATTACGGTACAGGTCAACACCGTTGAGCACGGCCACCTCTGCCGCCGCCAAAGTCAATTCATACGGGCACACGATAGAAGCGGTTTTTGCCCACAAAGCGCCTTGTGCTCTTTTGCTGACATTCGGCTCTAATTCGTGAAGCCTGTCCTGACCGATAATCTTTAAGCCGGGAACATTGTTTTCAAGTCCTCTTTCATAGAGTTCTTGCAGTGTTTGCATTTCTTCATCATTGAAAGCAATAACAAGCGAACCGATGTTTTTGAACGGGACACCGAGTTCATCGCAAAGATACCCCATTAATTTGGTACCTTTAACATTTAAATCTGCCTTTAAAGTACCGGGAACAGCATCGAAACCTGCATGCACAATGGCACTGTTTGCTTTGGAAGTGCCCATTGCAACATCGTTACATTTTTCGACAAGGGCAATCTTAATGTCGTATTTACTCAATTTACGCGCAATAAGAGAGCCGACAACACCGGCACCGATAATGGCAATATCGTATGACATACTTCTACCTCCTGATAGATTATTAATTCTATTATAATAAATATATAGTATAAAGTCAACAAACCATTCAAAAAAAACTCCAAAAATTTGGAGTTTTTGTAGAATAATTAACTTTATTAACTAAACAGTTTTCTATTCGGCTACATTTGAATGTTAAGAATTTTAACCGCCAAAGTAAAATACATCAAGACAGTAGCACAGTCGGTAATGGTTGTAATTAAAGGCGATGCCATCAGCGCAGGGTCAAGTTTAATTGCCTTAGCACCGAGCGGCAGCAAGCATCCGAGCGTTTTCGCAAAGCACACCACAAAAATAATGGTTAAGCCAAGCAAAACGGCATAACGCGTAATCTCATCAAACGGGTGCGAACGAAAATAGATAATATACATTCTTGCCGTGTTCACAAGTGCCAATGTAATGCCGACAATGAGTGCCACGCGAATTTCTTTAAACCACACTTTTAATACATCTTTCGGGTGAATGGTATCAATCGCAAGACCGCGAATCATCAGCGTACTCGTTTGTGAACCGCTGTTACCGCCGGTATCCATTAACATAGGCACAAAGGAGACAAGCAACGGGAACAGATGAAATGCATTCTCATATTTTTCAATAATCATACCCGTAAAAGTGCCCGAAATCATTAAAATAATCAGCCATAAAATACGGTTTCTCGCATGCTTAAATACACCGGTTTTGAAATAGGAATCATCCGAAGGGAGCATAGCCGCCATTTTTTCAAAGTCTTCGGTGTTTTCTTCCTGCATAACATCCATAGCGTCATCGACCGTAACAATACCGACAAGGCGGTTTTCTTTGTCTACAACCGGAAGTGCCAAAAAGTCGTATTTATCAAACATTTTGGCAACTTTTTCCTGGTCTTCGCCGGTCTCAACGCTAATGAGGTCTTTATCCATAATATCGCCGATTAAATCATCATCTTCGGCAAGCAAAATATCTTTTACGGTCACAACACCCATTAGTATATTGGATTCACTCGTTACATAACAGGTGTAAATGGTCTCTTTATCCACGCCGGTGCGGCGAATACGCATCAAAGCATCTTCCACCGTAAAAAATGGCTTTAACGCCACATATTCCGGGGTCATAATGCTACCGGCACTATCCTCCGGGTAGCGCAACATACGGTTAACCGTTTTTCTGTCTTCCGGGTCTAAGTGAGAAATAATGCGTTTTACAAGGCTTGCCGGCATCTCCTCAATCACATCAACCGTGTCATCAAGGTACATTTCATCTAAAATTTCGCTCAACTCACTTGCAGAGAAACTTTCAATCAAGTCCTCTTGCATATCGTGGTCCATATCGGCAAATGTCTCGGCAGCCAACTCTTTGGGGAGGATGCGGAATGCCCTCACGGCATCTTTTCTATCCAAGTTTTCAAAGAAAATAACGATGTCGGCAGGTTCCATTTTAGACATTTCTTTTTTGAGTGCGGAAAAGCGCTTTTCTTCCAACATCTGTTCTAATTCTTCAAACATATTTCTCCCCCTTTCGGCAAAAAACTCTTCATCACCGCACGGTGACAAAGAGCCTGTTTCAATCATTGCCACCGTATGAGCTTTGGCATCGCAGGGCGTTGAAGTTGCATTAGGTTGGACCTTGTTGTTCGACCCGACCTGCTGACCATCTGAATATGTCTCCATATTTTCGCGGCAGCAACCCATTAACTGAAAGCAGTGTAATATCAATGTAAAATTGATTATCCCTGTGGTTACCTCACCTAACGGTTATCAAATTGTAAGTCAATAATAAACCTTGTATTGACATTTGTCAACAATTATTTATTAAAAAAATAGATTTCACTTTAAGCCTATTAGCATATTAGCCAATTGGCTGATTAGCGGCAACGCTGTGCGTTGCTTTTAATTTTGAATTTTGAATGTTGAATTTTGAATTAAGGTGACGAAGCGATGCTTCGCATTTTAATTCTACATTGCAACTACAATTCTAAATTCTACTTTCTACATTTTACATTTAAAATGTCATCTCGACCGAAGCGGAGAGATCTTTTCATTCTACATTCTAATTTCTACATTTTACATTTAAAATGTCATCTTGAGGAGCAAAGCGACGAAAGATCTTTAAAA
>CADBJA010000096.1 GCA_902794945.1 Oscillospiraceae bacterium | reverse complement strand
ACCTCGCGATGGACACCCTTGTCTTTGGCTAACAGTTCCTACTGCCAAGTCTGTAGCGGACTTTCACCGCCGAGTAAATACGCATGCCAAGCGCACTTGAAAAGGGTGGATTTAAGATTTCTCTTAAATCCACCCTTTTTTTAGATGATAGTGCCGCCGCCGATAACGGTATCACCGTCATACATCACAAGTGCCTGCCCTTTCGCTGCAGGGGTCAATGCCGGTGCATCAAAAATCACTTTTATTTTTCCCTCGCCTAAATCATACACGGTGGCAGGCTGTTCTTTTTGGTTATAACGCAGTCTCGCTTTCACTCGCAACGGTTCAGTGAGTGTTTCAATGGCAATCCAATTCACATTTTCTGCGGTTACTTCTTTCGTAATTAAATCTTCTTTATAACAAAGCACCACTTCATTTTTTGCGATATCTTTTTTGCACACATACATCGGTCTGGGAAGCGCCAACCCCAAGCCTTTACGCTGACCGACCGTGTAGCGAATAATGCCTTTATGTTCACCTAAAATGTTGCCTTCGGTGTCTACAAAATTGCCGTGGGGGTACGCTTTGCCGCGGTATCTTTCGATAAAAGCGGCATAATCACCATCCGGCACAAAGCAAATATCTTGGCTTTCACTCTTTTTGGCGTTAATAAAGCCGTTTTCTTCGGCAATGCTACGAGTAACAGATTTATCTTCTATTTCCCCTAACGGAAATAAAATATGCGCCAATTGCTCTTGTGAGAGTGAATAGAGTACATACGATTGGTCTTTGGAAATATCTTTGGCTTTTTTGAGCAAATATCTGCCCGTGTTTTCATCGTACTCAATGCGCGCATAATGCCCGGTGACAATATAATCGTACCCTAATTCGTACATTTTATCAAATAAACGCTCAAATTTTAAATGTTTATTGCACTCAATGCAGGGGTTTGGCGTGGTGCCGGTTTCATAGGAACACACAAAACGCTCAATGACTTCTTTTTGAAAATCGGCGCAAAAATTAAAAACATAATACGGTATGCCGAGTTTTGCGGCAACCTGCCTTGCATCCTCAACATCATCCGCCGCGCAACAGGTTTTATCGGAACAGACAATCTCCCCTGTTTCGTAAAGTTTCATCGTGGCGCCAATACATTCATATTCTTTTTGAAGTGTTAATAAAGCGGCAACGGAAGAATCCACGCCGCCGCTCATTGCAATAATGGCTTTTTTCATAATCCTATTTTATCGTAAAAATCCTTTATTTTATCAAAATCTTTATGATGGTAAGAACCGACTTTTTTTAAGCGTGAACGAATGGTTCCTTTATAATCAAATGCACGCTTAACCCAATAATACGGCACTTTATATTTTTTTTCTTTCACATCCGGATAATGAATGGCAAGGCGCTCCGCATTCGGGAAAACAGCAGAGATATATTTATTACGTTTGCCGAAATTTGTGCGGTTAAAGTCAAAAATCACACCCGAACCGTATGCACCGTAATCGAGTACATAGTCTTCATATGTTTTTGTGGTTTCATCCGCCTCCGCGCCGTCAAACCAATAATGCATCAGTTTAACGGATTCATCGTGAAACTTGGTTAATTTATATTTTTTTAATTTTAAAGCAATGTATTCTTCATCTAAATTCAAAATTTCACGCATCACTTTAATATCCATAAAAAACTTGATGCCGGCACCGGAATCATAAAAATGTTGTGCTAAATGGCAAAAATGGAACAAGTAAAAATCATCATCACTCATCGCATAATCGAGCCCGTCACCGGTGATGCCGTGTAAGAAGGGGTTATATTTAAAAATTTTGCCGATTTTCGTGAGTGGTGAGAGCAGTTGCTTATGCATTTCTACTTCTAAATACGGCACTTTTTTGTAAAAGTCGGAACTTAAGCCGGAAAAAGACAGGTTATACCCTCTGTCAAAGAAAATCTCTCTGACTCTGTCGGTGTAACCGGTTTGGTAATAAATATCAATATCCGCCGCAGAGCGCATAATCTCACGCGGATACATTTTTCTGGTAATAATGCCTTTCATTAACATATAGGGAATGTTTTGTGAGCGAAATTGCGCCAATAACTCTTCGAGTTCTTCATTTTCGGTATTTTGTTTATCTAACGCAATTTCATAGTCTTTGCGGTATTTAATAAGTTCTTCTTCCGGCGCAAAATCCGTATCTTTTAACGCTAAATAGACATTGGTTACCACACCGTTTTGTGTGGCAAAACGGTGTAATTTTTGCCAATCAACCTCTTCGCTCGGCGGGGCTGCCGGTTCCATTTTTAAACACGCATTTAAACACTCAATTAAATATTTTTTATAATATTCGGTCATGGATTATCGCCTCTTTACAATCTATATTTAAATTATAACATAACTGATAATTATTGTAAATTGTATAAAATGTGTTTTTTTACAAATTATACTAAAAAAACAAAAGGAGATTTTTCTATGAATCAATATCAGGGAACCAAAACGGAACAAAATTTAAAAAATGCTTATGCAATGGAGAGCAAAGCGCGCAATAAATATTCCTTTTTTGCAACAACCGCGGTCAATGAAGGGTATGAGCAAATTGCGGATATTTTTAAAATGACAGCCGACAATGAGCGCGAACACGCCGAAATGTGGTTTAGTGAACTCGGCGGTATCAGTGACACCATTGCCAATTTAAATTCGGCGGCAAAAGATGAAAACTATGAATGGTCTACGATGTATGAGCAATACGCCAATACTGCGAAAGAAGAAGGGTTTGATGCACTTGCCGAAAAGTTTAAAATGGTGGCTGCGATTGAAAAATCGCATGAACAGCGCTACCAAAAATTAATTGATAATATTAATAATAACGAAGTGTTTAGCAAAGAGTGTGAACACACTTGGCAGTGCCGTGCGTGCGGTCATAAACTGTGTGCGAATGCAGCACCGGAGAGTTGCCCGGTATGTTCTCACCCGAAAGCATTTTACCAAATTTTTAATGAAAATTATTAATTTTAACAAAGTGTAGAGTTTTAAATAGAATTGTGATATAATGAATAAAATATGTTTTTTGGAGGCAAATTATGTCACAATGGGATAAAGACTACCTTGCACTTTGTAAAAAAATATTAAATGAAGGCACTGAGGTGGAAAACCGCACCGGGATTAACACTATCAAAGTACCTTCCCACCATTTTCACTTTGATTTATCGGCAGAATTTCCGATTTTAACGACCAAACAACTCTTTATTCGCCAAGCGGTATTAGAAATGCTTTGGATTTACCAGGCACAATCAAATGATGTGCGTTGGTTGCAAGAAAGAAATGTGTTTATTTGGGATGAATGGGAAATTGATGAAAACGGGATATGGTCTGCCACACAAATGTTGCCGGATGAAAACGGCAAACTGGTTAAACAAGAGGTGCATAAACAATTCCCGAAAGAATTTGCCCATACCATCGGCACAGCGTACGGTTATATTGTGCGCAAGTTCGGTATGACACAGGAATTGATAGATAAAATCAAAAATCACCCCGAAGACAGGCGTATGGTAATGACACTGTGGCAAAATGATTATTTAAACACCGCGGTACTTCCCTCTTGTGTATGGTCAAGTGAATGGGATGTGACAAACGGAAAACTCAACTGTTGGCTACACCAGCGCTCTTGTGATGTGCCGCTGGGCTTACCCTTTAATGTGACACAATATGCAACACTGCTTTGTATGCTTGCGAAAGTGTGCGGGTTAGAACCCGGTACGATTGATTGGAGCATTAAAGATGCACATATTTATGTCAATCAAGTTGACGGCATCAAAGAACAGTTAAGACGGTTTGAAGAAAACGGCGACTTGCCTGCACCCAAACTTTGGTTGAACCCGGATGTGGACGATTTCTTCGCGTTTGACAATTCCAAAGATTTAAAAGATGTAAAATTAATCGACTATCAGCATATGGGTAAAATCTCATTTCCGATTGCACAGTAGGTATCAGGATGAATATTGCAATGATTGCCGCTGTCGGCAAACACTTGGAACTCGGCAAAAACAATGATTTAATATGGCATTTTAAAGAAGATATGCGCTTTTTTAGAGAAACCACAAGAGGCGCTACCGTTGTGATGGGCAGAAAAACTTTTGAATCGCTACCCGCCGCCTTACCCGGCAGGCGCAATATTGTGATTACGAAAAACGCCTCCTATCAAGCGAAAAATGCGGAAGTTGTCGGTAGTATGGAACAGGCACTTGAAATAATAAAAAATGATAAGAATGTTTTTTTTATCGGCGGTGCAAGCATTTATAAAGCGTTTATGCCTTATGCACAAAAAATCTTTTTAACCGAAATTGACGATGAATGTGCGGATGCCGATACTTTCTTTCCCGATTTTGATAAATCGTTATATAAAAAAGAGATACTAAATTCAATTCAAGTAAATAATGTAACTTTAAACTTTACATTATATTTAAAAAAGGACTGTGATTAACAGTCCTTTTTTCATTTAATAATCGTAATAATCTTTGTTTTGGCGATTGCGTGCTCTTGCGGCACGCTCTTTTCTACGCTGTTCGATTCTTTTTTTTGCCTTTTTTCTGCGAACGGCTTGAATAATTAGGAACAGAGCAATTAAAACAACTATTATTAAAATGATAAATATTACCGTATGATTTTTAATAAACTCTCCAATGACACGAAAAATGCGTGAAAACAAATTCAATTTCACTTCATTTGCGGCAACAAGTTTTGTGGTGCCGATTATTTTGCCGTTATAAGTGATTTTAGCGGTGCAAACAGTATCTTCCGTATTCACGGGTGCCTTTAAGTTTTCGGGCATTTTTTGCGGTTCAATCACGATATTATGGGCATTGAAATTTTCGGGTACAAGTGCCGAAACATCTTCTACCGGCACCAAATCTACCGTATCGGCATCTTTACCATCCAACACTGCAATACTTTTTACGGCAGTATTCACACCGGCAACGGTTTGCTCTTTCATCGCAAATGCCCATTCAAAAATGGCTTTGGCATCAATAAAAGAGCCTTTTCCTTCTACGCCGTCTACCGTCATTGAAGGTGAATCCATCACAATCGCGAGATATTTGCGGTTCTCTTTTTCTGCCATGGTAATCACACAGTAACCCGCTTGGGTGGTGGAACCCGTTTTGATGCCTTTTGCATACTCATAATAATAGGAAGTATGGTCTTTATCTAACATAAAGTTTGTATGAATAAAGGTGGTTTCACCGTAAGTATAGTTTGTTGTGGTAGAGATTTTTACAAAGGTTTCGTTTTTAATCGCTTCAAGGGCAATAAGCATCATATCAGCCGCGGTGGTGTAATGATTGTCATCATGCAACCCGTCGGGATTTGTAAAGTGGGTATTTTTACAACCGATGGATGCCGCCCATTCATTCATCATATCGGCAAACTCTGCTTCATTTTTTGCTACCGTTTCGGCAAGCACCTGGCAAGCATCGCAAGCGGAATGCACCATGGTTAAATATAAAAGTTGTTCAATGGTGATACTCTCCCCTGCTTTTAGCCCGGCTACCTGTGCATCTCTGCCCGATACCACATCTATTGCGTGTTGCGACACGGTGGTGCTTTGCTGTAAATCTTTCACATGATTTAAAGTGACCATTGTTGTGACAATTTTCGTTAACGAAGCCGGATACTTGACTTTATCTTTATTCTTTTGCGCTATAACCGTGTTATCATGGTTTAAATCAATCAGCATATAGGCATCTGCCGCAACAGGTGAATCAATTTCATACATTCCCTCATCGTGATTGATATCAACCGCATAGGCAAACGGCAAGCAAGCCGAAAAGATGATGAATACGGATAAAATAAGTGATACTGTTTTTTTCATAAGATATTTCCTTTTGTATGTTTATTATATTGTAATTATTTTATTATATATTGAGTAAAAAATCAAATACTACATTTTATCGTCACTTTTCTTATTTCCGTGAAAAGAAACCAACAGAAAAGAAAAAATATAAGGGCGACACATTCGCGCTTGATTGATAAATACATTCTTCTTATCAACATTAATCTGTAATGAATTTAATTTGATTTTTA
>CADBJA010000095.1:6061-7552 GCA_902794945.1 Oscillospiraceae bacterium | reverse complement strand
CCGCGCCCACAAACACAAAAATGATTTTCACAAATTCACTCGGTTGAACGGATACGGCGTTACCAATCACAATCCAGTTGCGGGCACCGTTGATGTCGGTGCCGAGAAAAATGTTTGCCACCAAAATGAGGATGGCGAGTATGCCGAGCGGTAAGCGCAGTTTCATCGCGCGCTCGCTGTCGCCCAAAATCCACACGAGTACCGTAAAGCCGACAAGCCCCAACACAAAGGCGGCAACTTGCACCAAAAGCCCGTCCGGCTTCGCGGAGCCGATGGCAGCAAAACCGATACCGGTTAAAAAGAAGCCGATGAGTTCTATTTCAAAATTGCGGCGTTTTGCAAACACACGCATCCCGATGACATACAACCACTCGCAGGCGATAAATACGCCGAAGTAGACGAGCATTGTGTAATTGATTTCAAGTTTTTTAATGTTCGTGACCGCCAGTTGCGAAAAGGTGTATAACTGATACGCGGTAATGAGCAGCAACATCGGTATGGTTTTTAAGGGAATGCGGCGCAACGGTTTGCGCACTTTGAGCGCCTTATCTTCTGTTTTTTTAGCCACGCGCACCCCTCCTTTCGGGAGCTGTGCCGTCACGGAACAGGAACGAGTGGGTATTAATCATAATCCTGTCACCGTCCGCAAGCGGTTCAGACCCGTGCACACGGTAACCGTTTACACCGACACCGGCTTTGGACTCATTGTCGGTCACTACCCATCCTTCATCCGTATACTGCACCACGGCGTGCAAACGGGATACGGTGATATCATCAATCACCACATCACAGTTTTCATTTCTGCCGATGGTAAGCCTGCCGCCCTGAATGGGGTATTCGTAATCCGTGGCAAGGTTAATCAACCCGCCGCGCACAGCGGTGTTTGCCGCCCGCACGGGTGCTTCACTCTCTTCTCTGGAAGCGTGGGGTGCAATAAAGGTATATTCCACGCCGCCGATACCAATCACATCGCCGTGATAGATGCGGATAGCGCCTTCGGTTTGCTCGCCGTTGACAAAGGTGCCGGTTTTAGACTCCGTATCGGTAATAAACCAACCTTTTTTGCGGCGGGAAATGACCGCATGCGAACGGCTCGCCAAAGTGCTTGCCAGCTGAATATCACTGCTTTTTGCCCTGCCGAGCGATGTTTCATAAGTGCTGATGGCAAGTTTTTTGCCGCTGTCTTTATTGATGAGCACCGCCTTCGGTTTGCCGGCGGGGCGCATCGAAAACAGCGAAATAAAACAGCGCACGATTACAAAAATCGCGACAAGCGTTAAGATTATTTGCGGTAAATAAAGTAGTAGTTTCAAAATAACTCCTTCTCAAACAATGTTTGCGGTTGTAAATTCTAATTTAGCGGAGTAAACTCCACATTAGAGAATAGAGAAGAGTGAATAGAGAATAGTGAAGGGCGGGGCACCCGCACCCGTTCCGCTTCGCTCTATTTTTTGGATAGATTATATCTGTTTTGCGCATATTTAAGCCGAA
>CADBJA010000095.1:0-6052 GCA_902794945.1 Oscillospiraceae bacterium | reverse complement strand
CTAATATAATCAAGTGCGAATGTGTCGCCCACCACTCTTCTCTCTTCTCTTTTCTCTCTTCTCTTTTATCGAGCGTTAGTGAGATAAATTAGAATTTACCTCTTCGGTACTGCTTTATATATTCTCGGTATAATGAGGGTGACCAAACACCAAAACGCGCCGTACACGGCAATATGCACCGGTCCGATGGCGGCAATAGAGCCCATAAAACTCAACACCGCAACCACCACCACGCCTAAACCGATGGCGATGTACTGCAACATCTTGAGCAGACCAAACTGCCCGTGCAGCATAGAGCAAGCCGTAAGTGAACGCATAAAGGTGACCGGGTCGCCGTTGCCGATAATCTTCGCCTCGTTATATACGGGAATTTCGGTTTTTTCATCATAAATGCCGGCGGCACGCATGCCGAGCACTTTCACACTGTCCGCCTCCAAATCAAACAACTCGCAAAGCAGTGCTTCATCAATGTTGGAATCTTCCGTTTTAACTAAAATTTGAATGCCGGAGGCTTCCAAACGCTGTAATTCGTATTCCGTGACGGAATCCGCAAAATACTCAAGCACAAACATCGCATACACGCTCCCGTCAATGGCAAGAAACATCGTTCTTAAATTGTCGTGCGTGTACTCTTCCGGTTTCGCCGTGGCGGGGATTTCAATGCCGTGCGCGCTCATCATCTCTTTATTGCCGAGCAACACCTTTCTCTCATAAATCCAACCGGCAAGCCCGAGTTTGGATTCAAAAGTGATATCAAAGGATGCCGGCATATGGTCTTTCACATCGTTTGTTACTTCCATAAACACATTTTTGAAAGGATGTCGGCTGTGTTCCAATACACTTGCGGCATACAAAATCGCTTCATCCATTTGCATTCTTTTAAACAGTTTCATCCCTTTGAGAACACAAGTGCCGTCAGGGAACAGCGATTCGCCTTCGATGACGAGCGCCGTTGTTCCGGCAGCATCATTCACGGCGGCAAAACCGGTGATGGTGCCTCTTTCTTTTAAAAGCGTTCTATCGGCGCTTTCGAGTGCTTTATTAAATGCCAAAATCGCACCGGCAGGCACGCCGACTAAAAGCACGGCTGTGAGTGCCGACACTGCGGCAATCCAATCTTTCGTAATAAAGTAAGTGACAATTCCGATAATGAGCGAAGCCAAAATGACCGGGTATGCCAACCATTTTGCAATCCCGTCCGCCGGGTCATCGGCATAAGAGTTTGCCAAAAAGCGGGTGGCAAATTCTGTTTTTGCGTTGTAGCGAATGTCCGTATTTTCAGGTTCTGTCGCTTTCACAAACTCACGCGCCTGCTTTTCATCGGTAATGCAAGCGGCGGAATATAAGTTTTTATTTTTCATCAAAAAACGAAAGTTTTTGAAAATTCTTCTCATCATAGAGCGCTTGCCGAAACTGTTTAAAAGGAAGATAAAGCCGACCGCACCCACATAAATATGGCTCACTGCAGCACCGTTTTCCCCTAAAAAGATACACACCACACAGTGCGCCAAAGCGGCAATCGCCGCAAAACTCATTAAACTGTCGCCGCTCGGTTTGAGCATAAAGAGTGCTTTTAACCCTTTCACAAGGGCGCGTGCATTAATGATGCACATCCCCAACAATACGGCTGTGTTGAGAATAATATACAACCGTTCGCTGCCGGTACCCAGCCCGAAATCGCCGATTAAGCCGACGCCGAGTATGCCGAGCAACCCTGCCGCTGCCAGTGCAACGATGTTAAGGGTGGTTCTCAATTTAAAGCGGTTAAATAACTGTTCAAGTTCTATATAAATCGCACGCTTGTCATTCTCCGAATTATAATCGATAACATCGTTAATAATCGGCGTTTCTTTTTCCGGTGCATAAGTATCGTCAATCGAGTTTTGAGAGGAGGCTTCTACCGCCTGCGCATTTTCCCGTTTGAAGGATTTTTCAAGGTTGAAATTATCCACCTTTTCTCGGCGGGTGAGTTCTAATTGCTCTTCAAGTTCTTCCTCGCTGATTTTTTCGTATTCATCATCAAAAAAACCTTCTAAGCGGGTTTGCCCCTCAATGTTGCCGGTATGGTTGATATTGCTGATAACACGCTTACTCGCGGTGCCGGCAATGGTTTTTTCCGCATCCGTTTCTTCATCTACCAAAAAAGCAACGCGGGTGGAAGCGTCAGCATGCGGTGCAGGTGCTTCCACGTGCTTTGTGTGCGGCATCACGCGGGTTTTCTCGGTTTCTTTCAACTCTACCCGCTTAATCATGCCGGTATCCAGTTTTTTCTTCTCTTTGTGGCGAATGTATTGGTGGTAGGCTTTGGTTTGGATATCTTCTTTTTCGCCGACAATCTTTTCTTTAGGCTGCAAATGCCCCGCACGCTGTGCCTGTGCCACCGGTCGCTCGCTCATATGCACTTCCGGTTGGTCGGCAATCAAAGCATTCGCTTTACGAATAACGCCGGTACGCGTTAAATGCTGTTCATTAGAAGAGTGTTCTTCTTTTTTGTCAGCCACAGCGGATTCAATCTTATCTTTTCCGGTACTTTCCGCCATCACCTCGTCAATCACTTCGCTGACGGGGCGGTGTTTCTTTTTGCTTTGCGGCACATTGGACGGTGCGGGTGCCACCACAATCTCTTTTTCCCCTTTCGGAGGTTCAATAGTTGTCACTTTTACCCGTTTGGGTGCTTCGGATACGGGTGCTTCGGATACGGGTGCTACCTCTACGCGCTCACGCGGGTTTTTCGGTGCAGAGGTATGCGCAATCAGTTCTTGCAAAAGCGCATCAAAATCCCGTTCGGTATCGGAGGGCTGTTCGTGTTGCATATTTTGCAAAATTTCTATTGCCTGCCGGTTTGCCTTTTCGGAAATGCCCCTTGAACTGCGTTTTGCACCGCTTCTGCCGGCTTCCGCCAGTATTTCATCCACAGAATAGTTCTTCTCGCTCATCCCTACTCCTTATCTTCCTCTCGCCACTTCATACATCAATACCGCTGCCGCAACAGAGGCATTGAGTGAATTAATTTTACCCTTCATCGGAAGGCTGACCGTTACATCACAAGTTTGCTTCACGAGGCGACTGACACCCCTGCCCTCGCTGCCGATAACCAAACCGACACCGCCGGAAAAATCCACTTTGGTGTAGTCTTCACCGTCCATATCCGAACAGAACAGCCACATATTTCTTTTTTTCATTTCTTCCATTGCCGCGCAAAGGTTTGTGACGCGCGCCACTTTTACATATTCGAGTGCACCGGCGCTTGATTTTGCCACAACGCCGGTCAGCGCCGCGCTGCGCCGTTTCGGGACTACCACCCCGTGTGCACCCGCAGCATCCGCCGTACGGATTATTGCACCTAAATTGTGCGGGTCTTCAATCTCATCGCATATAATAATAAACGGTGCTTCCCCCCGCTCCTGCGCCAGTGTAAAAATATCTTCAAGTGAAGCGTAGGCGTGTGCGGCACAAAACGCCGCTACCCCTTGGTGCACACCGCCGTTCGACATATAATCCAACTTTTTGGCATCCACCTCTTTGACGGGTATACCGCGTGCCTTCGCAAGCGAGGTGATATTACCGATGGAACCGCTGCGCTCTCCGCGCGCGACAAACAGTTGGTTGAGTTCTCTGCCGGATTTGAGCGCCTCGGTAATCGGGTTTCTGCCGATAATCAATTCATTTGGGTCGGTGTTTTTTTCGGGCATACTGTTCCTCCGCATAATGAAAGTTTAAGATATAAAACACATACTCTGCCAGTATAAAGCATAGTATACCATAACATTTAATATTTTTAAAGTCTTTTATTATATTATTTATTATCAAAAGGCTACAATTTTTGTAACCGTTTCTTTATTTGACAAAGCCCTTTTTATTCGCTACAATGATTGTGATTGTAATAATTTATATCTATTTTGGAGGAATTCATCCATGAAGTGTGAAGTATGCGGATGTGATAATAAAGAAAACGCCTTGTTTTGCGCAAAATGCGGCAAGGCACTCAAAGAGGAACCGATTGCTCTCGATTTGCAGGAAATCAAAGTGCCGGCAGCCTCTCGCAAAGCGCGTATTGTGAAAGTAAATACCAAAAAGAGTGCCGATGATACGCAGCAGGCGCAAAACGGCGAGCAAGCGAAAGAAAACATGGTGCTCTTTAACCCCGAAAAAGAGGCGGTAGAAAAAGCAGATGAGCAGGCGAGGGCGGCCCAACAGGCGGCAGAGCCGGAAACGGTGGCGGAAACACCGGCGGAAGACTCCGATTATATCGAGTTGCAAACCACGCCGAAACCGGATCAAACACCGGCGGATACAGGCGCCACAATGCAAGATGACCCGACGCTTGCCCCTATGAAAATAAAAAACTGGATTCCGGTCTTTATTTTAAGCGCTGTTCCGGTGGTAAACCTCATTATGCTTTTGGTGTGGTCATTCTCTTCACGCACCAATAAAAGCAAGCAAAGTTTTGCGCGCCTTTGCTTAATTTGCACCCTTATTTTAGTGGTGCTGGCAGTGATTGCCGCCATCTTGATGCAAAGTGTATTTCATATGAATTTTTCTAACCTGTTACAAGGCATAAAATAATTAAAAAGCGCATAAATAAGCCAAAGTGACAGACGGCTGATAAAAGATTAATCAAAAGAAAAGAGGCAATTTTCATGAAAAAATCATCCAAAATCGTGATTGCGATTTTATCGGTTTTAATTGTTTTGATTGTCGGTTTTTTGCTCGTGTGGCAGTTGGATGTTTTCGGCATTTTTAAAGACTATAAAGCCGTGCCGGAAATCACCTTAAACGGTGAAACCGACATCACTTTAGAGGGCGGCACACCCTTTGAAGAACCCGGTTTCAGTGCCACCATCAACGGGGAAGATGCCACCGATAAGGTAGAGGTGGATTATAAGAGTGTAGACATTACCAAAGTCGGCACCTATACCCTCACATATTCTCTATCTAACCTCAAGGGCAGAAATACCGTAGAAGCGAGCAGAACGATTAAAGTGCAGGATACCACGGCGCCGACCATCACCCTTAAAGGGGATAAAACCGTGAAAGTGAAAGTCGGTGAAGAGTATCAAGATGCCGGCGCTACGGCGGCAGATAAAGTAGACGGTGATTTAACCAAATCCGTTAAGGTGGAAAACAAAGTAGACACCGGCAAAAAGGGTAAATACATTGTTACCTACACCGTTAGCGATGCGGCAGGCAACAAAGCGAGCGCCGAACGCGAAGTGATTGTTTTTAAACAGTCCGCCGGCGGTGTGGTTTACTTGACATTTGATGACGGTCCGAGTTTTAACACAATTAAAATTTTGGATTTGCTGAAAAAATATAACTGCCACGCGACTTTCTTTATTGTCGGTCAAAACATCCCCGGCAATGAAGATATTTTAAAGCGTATGGTCGATGAGGGGCATACCCTTGCCGTGCATACCTATACCCACGATTATGCGGCTATTTATAAGAGTGAAGCGGCATTTTGGGAAGATAATTTGAAAACCCGTGACCTGATTAAAAAAGTGACCGGCGTAGAAGCCAAATTTATGCGCTTCCCCGGCGGTGCTTCCAACACGATTAGCGCCAATTACTCCAAGGGCATTATGAGTGTGTTAACCACGCAGTGCAAAGACCACGATTATGAATACTTTGATTGGAATATTTCTTCGGGCGATGCGAATGCCGACGGGTTACCCGCAAAGCAGTTGTACGATAACATTATGGCAGGCATTCACGAAAACTATGAAACACCGGTCGTGTTAATGCACGATACCGGCGCCAAAGGCACCACGGTCACGGCAGTGGCAAAAGTGCTTAAAGTCGGGCTTTCCGAAGGCTACTCGTTTGAAGGGCTTGATGAAACCGTATCGCCTGTTCACCATGGCGTGAATAATTAATGAAGGGGGCTGTTAGCGTGAAAGAAACTTTCACGCAGTGAATAGTGAATAAAGAAGAGTGAAGAGTTGTTGGCGGGACACCCGCTCCCGATTTTAAGGCATAATTCATAAGGCACAAGGCACAAGTAGGGGCGGATACCATCCGCCCGAAAGAAGATAAATTCTAATTTGTCGTA
>CADBJA010000094.1 GCA_902794945.1 Oscillospiraceae bacterium | reverse complement strand
TCCATTTATTATTTGGGTGAGGGCAGCGCCCTCCCTCAATTCAAAATTCAAAATTCAACATTCAAAATTATCGAACGATAGTGAGATAAATTAGAATTTAGTTCCCTAAATTCTAATTTCGTGTTATACTATTAAAAAGGAGGAATGCTTATGTTACAGTTTTTACAAAACAATCTCGGCACGATTGTGGTTGCGGCGGTTTTAATTGCCCTTATCACATTGGTGATTGTTAAATTCGTGAAAGATAAAAAGGCAGGCAAATCCTCTTGCGGCGGTTGTGCCGGCTGCCCGAACGCAGGCAACTGTCATAGAAATGACGCTTGCGGCAGATACGGAAAGCAGGATACAAAATGATTAAAAACACCGTAAAAATTGAGGGAATGATGTGCGGTATGTGTGAAGCGCATATTGCCGATACCATTCGCAAAACATTTCCCAAAGCCAAAAAAGTTTCGGCTTCGCACACGGCGGGGCGCGCGGTCTTTTTGACCGATGAAAAAATCCCGGCGCACGAACTGGCGCGCGCCATTAAAGAAACGGGCTACACCTTTGTTTCATTAGAGGCGGAGCCGTATGAGAAAAAGGGATTGTTTTCAAGATTAAAAAAATAAATAAAAAGTACGCCACTTCGTGTGGCGTGCTTTTTATTTATTTTGAGCAGTCGGCAGTCGGCAGTCAGCAGTCGGCGAGCGGGCGGAATACCCGCCCACGATATGATGGCACAAGTAGGGGCGGATATTATCCGCCCGAAAGTTGAGAACCGTAAACTGAAAATTCAGTTTTACTCGGTGCGATGCGAGCAACGCATCTGAAACACTAAAAACTAAAAACTAAAAACTGAAAACTATTGCCGGCCTATCCACATCTGTTCAAACTTATGCCCTGCGATTTGTTCACACCGTTTTTGTTCCGCTTCACTTAATGTCACCGTGCCGGTCTCTTTTTTCTCTCGAATAGCACGCAAAATGAGGGCATGGTCCTCTTTTTTCATTTTGTAGCGGTACGCGGCGACAATCGAAAAACTAATAAAGAGTATCGGCAGTATCGCATAGGTGAAGCGCACACCGAACAGCGCGGTGGGGGTGTTGACGGCGGCATTCGGCTCAAACCCGAACAGCGCCAAAATAAAGCCGGTCAGTGCGGCGGAAACACCGCTGATAATCTTTTTAATTAAGGTAGAGAAGGTGGCAATTTTGCCCTCTCGCCTTTCACCCGAAATCATTTCATCCACATCCGTAATATCGGGAAAGATGTTGCCCGTTACGGTGTTGACACCGGCAAGCCCGAAGTTGTAGAAAATATACACAAGAATGAGCAAAAAGGCAGGCGAGCCGCGGTGCACAAAGAAAGAGAGTGCGAGCGCGAGCACAATAAACGGCAGTTCAATTTTTGCCGGTGCCTGCTTGCTTAAATTAATACTAATCGCATAATTGAGCGGAAAACCTGCCGCTTCACCCGCTTGGGCAATTAAGGTGGTGATGGCGTACAGTGACACCATTCCTGCCACATTATCTAAAAAGTAATACGATGTATTAGAAATAAAACTGAGGGCGAGGCAGTTAAAAAGCGAGAGCGCAAAGTATTGCTTAAACGCTTTTGACGACCATATGGATTTATATTCCCCCGCAAATTCTTTAAACGAAAAAGGCGGTACTGTTTCGTTTTTACTGCTCGGCTCTTTTGTGCCGAAAAAGGTGGCAAGCAGCGGCAGCGAGAAAAACAGGCATAACACGAGCCCCATCACCATAAATCTGCCTTTAAATGACGGGTTAAACTGCGGTGTGTTGCCGAAAGCCGAAACGGCATTCGCAAAAAAGCCTTTGCCCTCTTTCGCTGTGTAACTCAAAATGAGGGTGGCAATAATAAATGAGCCCTCGGTGCCGATAGCGTCAATAATCGTTTTAACCGAATTATACTGCGTGCGCAAGTTATATTTTGGTGCGAGCACCGGCAACATCGCCGTGTGCGGCACAATGACGATGGTGTAGGCGGTGGAAAAAAGCATATACATTCCGGTAAAATACACCATTTTGATAGAACTTGCCGCATTGGAAATGCCAAAGGAATACCACATTCCGAAATAAGTAAGCATCACGGGCACAAGCCCGATGATGAGCCACGGTCTGTGCCGCCCGAACTTGGAACGGGTGCGGTCGGTAATAATGCCCATAATCGGGTCGGTCACGGCATCGCACAGTTTTGCGCACAGTGCCACAATGCCGGCTTGGGCGGTGGAAAGCCCCTCTACCTTGGTTAAAAACGGAATTAAAAACAGCCCGATAATGTAAAACGAACCGTTCCCCAAAAAGACCGCCCAATTATAATTAACCATAGAGGGCAGTGCGGCTTTAAAATCGGCATCAAAGCCTAAAAAACGCAGTATTTTATTGTCGCTTTTTTTGTTTTGTTTCATACGGTTAGATAATTCTGAATTTGGAATGTTGAATGTTGAATGATGGTGGCAACGCAAGGCGTTGCATTTTATAGAAATGAGGAATGAGAAATGGTGTTGACAAAACAAAATTTCGCGTTTTCATTCTACTTTTTATTTTCTACATTCTACATTCTACTTTTTACTTTCTAATTTTTACATTAAAGAATGTTTGCCACAATAAATGAATACGCTCCAAACGCTTCTTCTACCGTATCAAAATGGTAGGTAAAGTTTCGATTGTTATAGCGGTTAAATACACTAACGGTGCCGTCCTTTTCTATCCGGTAGGCAACCGTATGAATGGAGCTTGCCATTACGCACCCTGTCCAAAAACTGACAACACCGTAGCGGCTTTTCGGTGCGAGGCGTAAAAACACGCTTTTTTTATAAACCGTTTTAACGGGGATACGGTGAGTGTAAAAATAATATTTTAAAGTATATACATTTGTGCCGAAAAAACCGCACAGCAGATGTCCGTATGGGTAAATCTCTTTGCCGATATCACATAACTTTTGCGGTTTGCCGTACATTTGTAACAGATTATAGACCGCAATCATTTCACAACCGCACCACGCATACGAAAATAGCCCGTAGCGGTAGCGATTGAGCGGGGCGATGCCCTGCCCGTTGAGTAGTCCTGCGGGCAGTGTTTTTTCATATAAGCGATTGTTTTTGTAGTTCTTTTGATTGAGCATCATATCACTTCACCCATAATTAAAGCGTGTGGTTGCGGTGCGGTATCGCTAAATGTCAAAGCATGTAAAAACTGTTTACAAGCCGTGGTTTTTATGTTTTCACGGTTGGTGTAAAGGGTGGCAAGCGGGGTGCCTTCTTTCACATATTCGCCGGTTTTTGCGTGTAACACAATGCCGGCAGACATATCAATACTATCTTCTTTTTTTACCCTGCCCGCGCCTAACATAGCGGCGGTCATGCCGATGGCTTCGGCATTCATTTCAGCAATGTAGCCGCTGCGCGGTGCACATACATCTATCGTATATGCGGTTTGCGGGAACAGTGCGGGGTTTTCAATGAAGCGTACATCACCGCCTTGGGCGGCAACCATTTCTTTCAGTTTCTTATAGGCTTCCCCGTTTGCAAGTGCGGCTGCAGCAAGGTCTTGTGCTGCTTCTTTGGTGCAGTTTTTTGCCATAAAAATGATATTTGCCGCCAATGCAAGGCATATCTTTTTTAAATCATCCGGTCCTTCGCCACGCAATACGGCAATCACTTCGTTAATTTCAAGGCTGTTGCCGATATTCGCACCGAGCGGCGTATCCATATCCGTAATAAGGGCGGCAGTCTTTTTGCCGTTTGCCTTGCCGATGTTTACCATCGCTTTTGCGAGAGCCATAGCATCCTCTTTGGTTTTCATAAAGGCGCCCGAGCCGGTTTTGACATCGAGTTCAATGATGTCGGCACCGGCGGCGAGTTTTTTGCTCATAATGCTTGAAGCAATGAGGGGGAGGGAATTGACCGTGGCAGTAACATCCCGTAATGCATATAAGATTTTATCGGCAGGCACCAAGTTTTTGGACTGTGCAACAATCGCAATGCCGATGCGCTCTACCTGCTCAAAAAACGCTGTATCGCTTAACTCGGTTTGAAAGCCCGGGATGCTCTCTAATTTATCAATCGTGCCGCCGGTGTGCCCCAAACCTCTGCCGCTCATTTTGGCAATGTTAACACCGCATGCCGCGGCAATGGGCGCTACAATGAGAGAGGTTTTATCACCCACCCCGCCGGTAGAGTGTTTGTCGGCAGTGGGGGAAAGTGCGGATATATCCAACATATCGCCGCTGTGTGCCATTTTATCGGTCAAAACGGCGGTTTCTTCCGCATTCATGCCGTTTAAGCAAATTGCCATAAGCAACGCACTTGCCTGGTAATCGGCAACCGTGCCGTCACAAATGCCGTTTATAAAATAGGCAATTTCCGCTTCGGACAGTGCCTCTTTTCTCTTTTTCTTTTCAATAATTTCAATAATATTCATAGTCTAAATCCCTCCGGCAACAGTTGTGTCAATGTGTAGGTACGGTAATCTTTTCCATTATATAAAATGATTTCAAATTCTTTTTTGCAAAATTCGCCCATCACTTGCCTGCATATGCCGCAAGGCGGGCAAAAGTCGGTGATTTCGCCGCCTTTTCCGCCGATAATCAATATGCGCACAAAGTCTCTTTTTCCCTGTGTTATGGCGGCGGCAAAGGCACCGCGCTCTGCACACAGTGTTGCGCCGTAAGAGGCGTTTTCTATATTCACACCCGTAAAAATGCTGCCGTCGGCACACTCGAGTGCGGCGGCGACATAGAAAGAGGAGTAGGGTGCATAGGCGTTTTGCAGGGCATTTTTTGCCTGTTTTAACAGTGTTTCTTTCATCATTTCTCCTATAGTTTCGCTAAAAGGCTTTCTGCCGCAATATCGTTTTGAATGGCAAAGTTTTCTAAAACGGTTTTGGCAATGCACGAAAAGCCGGTAACAGTGCCGAGGTTGTCAGGTTTTACCTGCTTGCCGATACAAAGCAGCGGCACACATTCTCTCGAATGGTCGGTGCCGGGTGTCTCCGGGTCGCACCCGTGGTCGGCAGTGATGAGCAGCAAATCATCCGTGCGCATTTTTTTCGTAAAGCGCGGCAGCCACTTATCAAACGCCGTGAGGGCTTTTGCGTAGCCATCCGTATCATTGCGGTGACCGTAGAGCATATCAAAGTCAACAAGGTTTGTAAAACATAGCCCGGTAAAATCTTTTGCGAGCATTTGTTCTGTTGCCGCCATCCCCTCGGCATTTGAGTGGGTGAGGATATGTTCGCCGATGCCTCTATGGGCAAAAATATCGTAAATTTTACCCACGCTGACGGTATCAAACTCGTTTTCCGTCAGTAAATCGAGCATTGTTTTTTGCGGCGGTGCCAATGAAAAGTCGCGCCTGTCCGCCGTACGCACATAGGTGCCGTTTTGTTTTATAAACGGGCGGGCAATCACCCTGCCGACAGCGTGTTCACCGCTTAAAATGTTTCTCGCTTTTTCACACGCGGCATACAACTCGCCAAGCGGGATAATATCGGTATTCGCGGCGATTTGAAACACGGAATCTGCCGAAGTGTATACAATAAATGCGCCGCTTTGCTCTTGCTCTTCACCGTAGTCTTTTATGACGGCAGTGCCGCTGTAAGGCATATTACAAATCGCTTTTCTGCCAGTGATATGCTCAAATTCTTCGATGATTTCAGCAGGAAAGCCGTGCGGGTAAGTCGGCAACGGCTTTTCGGAAATCAGCCCTGCCATTTCCCAATGCCCGGTGGTGGTGTCTTTGCCGGCGCTTTGCTCTATCAAACGGGCATAGGCTGCCCCGGGTGCTGTCACACCGGTGAGCGGCCCCCCGTCAATATTCATTAGACCGTAGTCTTTTAGGTTCTTTAAGTCAAAAAAGGGTGATTTGGAACAAGAGAGCAGGGTGTTGGAACCGGCATCGCCAAACGCGGCGGCATCCGGCGCATTGCCAACACCGAAAGAGTCTAATACTATTAAAAAAATGCGGTTAAATTTCATAAGTTCCTTTCGTAAATTCTAATTTATGCCACCTTTGCGGTGGCTAAATTAGAATTTAATGAATGATGAATATTGAATAATGAATAATTGTGGGAGGGACACCCTCACC
>CADBJA010000093.1 GCA_902794945.1 Oscillospiraceae bacterium | reverse complement strand
TTCACTTAGCCGAGCATAACATTAGTTATGCGAACGCCAAGGTTCTGACACTTTGTGGCAGGTTCTTATTCATCATTCATTATTCATTAAATAGGGATTGGGCGAGGTCGTAAGACCTCGACAAATTCCTATTTGCCGCACTACCCCTCCACTTTGCAAAGCAAAGCACCTCCCCTGACAAGGGGAGGCGTTAAGCGGTTTATTGATTTTTATTCTGCCTTTGGCTCGTAATACTCCACAAGTCTTTGCAGTCTCTCATATTTTGCAATAGAGTTGTCTGCAGCCTGCTGGAAGAGTTTTGCAGCCTTTTCGGGGAACATAGCCTTTAAGGAAGCATATCTTACTTCGCCTTCGATGAAATCGATGTAAGAAGTCTTCGGTGCTTTAGAATCAAGTGAGAACGGATTCTTGCCTTCTGCTTTCAGAGCCGGGTTAAATCTGAACAGATTCCAATAACCGGCGTCTACAGCCTTTTGCATTTCAATCTGGCAGTTTTGCATGCCGCCCTTCTTAATTCTGTGCATTTCGCACGGTGCATAACCGATGATGAGGGACGGACCCTTGTAGGATTCAGCCTCTTTGAGTGCTTTGAGGAGTTGGTTCTTGTCGGCACCCATTGCCACCTGTGCTACATATACATAGCCGTAGCTCATAGCGATTTCGGAAAGGCTCTTCTTGCCGATTTGCTTACCGGCTGCAGCGAACTGAGCCACCTGACCGAGTTGAGAAGCCTTAGAAGCCTGACCGCCGGTGTTGGAGTAAACTTCGGTATCGAATACAAATACATTCACATCTTCACCGGAAGCGAGCACATGGTCAAGACCGCCGTAACCGATGTCGTAAGCCCAACCGTCGCCACCGAAGATCCAAACGCTCTTCTTGCCGAGGTAATCTTTATATTTGAGAATTTCTTTAGATTCTTCGCAACCGTTTGCTGCGGCTTCTTCGAGCATAGCAACGAGTGCCTTTGCGGGCTCTGCGTTCTCGGTGGAAGAATCTTTGGTCGCCAAGAATTTCTCGACAATTTCCTTCTTGTCAGCCGGAACATCGAGTGCTTCAATCTTCGCAATCATTCTCTCGCGAAGGGTTCTTTGACCTAAGTACATACCAAGACCGTGCTCGGCATTATCTTCAAACAAGGAGTTACCCCAAGCCGGACCCTTGCCGCTTTCACGGTTGACGGTGTACGGTGTGGAAGGTGCGGAACCGCCCCAAATAGAGGAACAACCTGTAGCATTAGAGATGTACATTTGCTCACCGAAGAACTGGGTAACAAGGCGTGCATAAGAAGTTTCGGCACAACCTGCGCAAGAACCGGAGAACTCAAGCAGCGGTTGTTTGAACTGGCTGCCCTTTACGGTGGTGTTGATGAGTTCTTTCTTTTCGGAAACATTGTCTACACAGTAATCAAATACCGGTTGTTGGTCAAGTTGAGAAGATTGTGCTTTCATGGTAAGCGGTGCTGCTTTACCGGTATCCTTAGAGCGAGCGGAAACCGGGCAAGCCTTCACGCAAAGGGTACAACCCATGCAGTCCATCGGGCTGATTGCCATAGTAAACTTGTAGTCTGTTTTAAGAACAGGTTTTTCGGTGTACTTGGTAGCAGCCGGTGCCTTGGCAGCCTCATCGGCGGTTAATGCATACGGTCTGATAGTTGCGTGCGGGCACACAAATGCGCAAGTGTTACACTGAATACAATTGGTGGGATCCCACTCCGGTACATATACGGCAACGCCTCTCTTTTCGTAAGCGGCAGCACCCTGCGGGAAGGTACCGTCAGCCATATCTGCAAACTTGGATACGGGAAGGCTGTCACCGTCCATATTGTTAACAGGTGTTACGATTTCGTTTACAAACTTCACAAGGTCTTCTCTCTTGCCGGTAGCAGCGGCTGCCGGTGCTTCATCGGCAAGGTCTGCCCATGCAGCGGGAACGGTGATTTCGGTCACAGCGTCTGCACCTGCATCAATTGCATTGTAGTTGAGTTGAACGATTTCTTCACCCTTCTTGGAGTAAGACTTGTATGCCATTTTCTTCATATACTCAATTGCTTCATCCTTCGGGAGAATGTTGGCAAGTGCGAAGAAAGCGGATTGTAAAATGGTGTTCTTAACCTTTGCGTTACCAATCTTTACGGTAGCAAGCGTGGTCGCATCAATGGTGTAGAACTTAATGTTGTTTTTCGCAATATACTTTTTCACGGATGCCGGGAGATGCTCTTCAAGTTCTTCCGCATTCCACTGGCAGTCGAGAAGGAAGGTACCGCCCGGTTTTACATCCTGCACAATCTTGAAACCTTTCAAGATGTAAGACACATTGTGGCAAGCCACAAAGTCAGCCTTGGTGATGTAATAGGGGCTCTTAATCGGGGTATCACCGAATCTTAAGTGAGATACGGTTACGCCGCCGGTCTTTTTAGAGTCATACTGGAAGTATGCCTGGATGTATTTATCGGTATGGTCACCGATGATTTTGATGGAGTTCTTGTTGGCACCGACAGTACCGTCACCGCCAAGACCCCAGAACTTACAGGAGATAGTACCTGCAGGAGCGGTATCGGGTGAAACCTTCTCTTCAAGAGAATGACCGGTTACATCGTCCACAATACCGATGGTGAAGGAGTTCTTCGGCTCATCGAGTTTGAGGTTGTCATACACCGCAATGATGGAAGCCGGCGTGGTATCTTTAGAACCGAGACCGTAACGGCCGCCGACCACTTTAATATCGTTTCTGCCGGTGTTGTTGAGTGCGGTCACAACATCAAGGTAAAGCGGCTCGCCGAGAGCGCCGGGCTCCTTGGTTCTGTCAAGCACGGCAATCTTTTTCACGGTTGCCGGGATGGCAGCAGCCAATTTTTCCTGTACAAACGGTCTGTAAAGTCTGACTTTGACAAGACCTACTTTTTCACCTGCAGCGCGCAAGTAATCAATGACTTCTTCGGTTACATCGCATACAGAACCCATCGCAACAATCACGGTTTCCGCTTCCGGGTCACCGTAGTAGTTAAATAACTGATAATCGGTGCCGAGTTTCTCGTTTACTTTACCCATATATTCTTCTACAATCGCGGGCAATGCTTCATAATACTTATTGCAAGCCTCTCTGTGTTGGAAGAAGATGTCGCCGTTTTCGGCAGAACCGCGCAAAACGGGATGTTCGGGGTTAAGCGCACGGTCTCTGAACGCCTGCACGGCATCCATATCAACCATTTCTTTAAGGTCATCATAATCCCAAACTTCAATCTTTTGCACTTCGTGAGAAGTACGGAAACCGTCAAAGAAGTTGATGAACGGTACTCTGCCCTTAATGGTGGACAAGTGTGCAACGGCACCGAGGTCCATGATTTCCTGTTGGTTGGATTCGCAAAGCATTGCATAACCGGTTTGACGGCAAGCGTATACGTCGGAATGGTCACCAAAGATGTTCAGTGCGTGGCTTGCAACGCAACGAGCGGAAACATGGATAACGGACGGCAATAACTCACCGGCGATTTTATACATGTTCGGAATCATGAGAAGCAAACCTTGAGAAGCGGTGTAAGTGGTGGTGAGCGCACCTGCTGCTAAAGAACCGTGAACGGCGCCGGCAGCACCTGCTTCAGATTGCATTTCGGTAATTTTAACGGTATCACCGAAAATGTTTCTTGCAGGACCGTCACCGAAAATGTTCTTATCGGTTGCAGCCCAAGTGTCGGTCACCTCAGCCATGGGGCTGGACGGGGTGATGGGGTAAATTGCTGCAACTTCGGTAAATGCATAAGATACGTGTGCGGCAGCAGTGTTACCATCCATAGAAAGTTTTCTTCTGGACATTTTTTTCCTCCTGTTTTTTGTTAGGGCGCAAGGAGCAAAATCAAAGTCGGGTTTTACACCGGCGAAGCGAAACACCAAATTTGGTGCTGCTCCCTGCGCCCTAAAATCATTACATAATTAATTTTTAACCGCGTTGAATAATTAGCTTAATTATTCAGCCCGATTAAAATAGATGATATCATTTTTTATTTATAATGTAAATAATAAAACAAAAGTATTTTTCGGCAATTTTGACAAAATAATACAATTAGGATATAATACACTTTGTAATACAAAGCAGGGCTTTGTATTACAAATGAAGAATGAATAGTGAATAATGAAGAATTGATGGCGGGACATGGCTCGCTACGCTCGCAATGAATAATGTATGATGAATAATGAAGAATGAAGGGCGACACATTCGCACTTGATTTTACCGAACAAGGCAAAGCCTTGTGAACGACAAGGTTCTGCCGTAAGCAGGTTCTTATAATAGTTCAGACTAAATCTTAACTGATTATTATCATCTTTGTCTTGTTAGGCGAACGAAGTGAGCAATGCGATGATAGTAGATTGGATGGTCTATAATCTCTACCACTTAACGCCTCCCCTTGTCAGGGGAGGTGCCGACAAAGTCGGCGGAGGGGTAGTCAGATTAGACGAATGTAAAATAGATGATCTTACAATCGGGTAAGGGCGTAGCCCTTCCTCAATTCAAAATTCAACATTCATAATTCAACATTCATATAAAGCAATGCACTGTGTTACTACCATTCACTTCAAATTTCACATAACCTGAAAGGAAAAAATATGGACGACCTGCCCTCTGCGGGAACAATTATATTAAGAGTTTTACTTGTATTTGTTCTCATTTTTGTAAACGGATTTTTCTCGATGAGTGAGATTGCGCTCATCACTTTAAACGATACCAAAATCGACCACCTTGCCGAGGAAGGCAACAAAAAAGCGAAAAAAATTCGCGATTTTACCGGCAATTCCGGAAAATTTCTCTCAACCATTCAAATCGGCGTCACCCTGGCAGGGTTTCTCGCAAGTGCCTTTGCGGCAGACAGTTTTGTAGGCTATATACTCACTGCCCTGAAAATCACGCCGGCGCATAGCCATTACCGCCTAATCAGCAACTTAATCCTGATTGCCATTACGATTTTAATGAGTTACTTTACACTGGTGCTCGGGGAACTTGTGCCCAAAAAAATCGGTATGCAAAAGGCGGAAAAAGTATCTTTCGCGGTGATTGATGTATTGCGTTTTTTCGGCACTATCTTCTCCCCCATTGTCAAAATCCTTTCCGTTTCTGCCAATGCAGTGGTAAGGCTGTTCGGCATGAACCCGAATGCGGATGAAGAAACCGTGACGGAAGAAGAAATTTTGATGATGGTTGACGCCGGCGAAGAAAAAGGCGTGATTGAAGAAGCCCAAAGTGAAATGGTGAGCAACATTTTTGAATTTGATGACATCACCGCCGGTGATTTAATGGTACACCGCACCGAAATTGTGGCGGTGGAAATGAACGACAGCCTCGATGAAGTGCTCGAAATTGCCGGTGAGAGCGGGCGCTCGCGCATTGCCGTGTATGAAGATGATATTGACTCTATTAAAGGTGTGGTCTATGTCAAAGACCTCATTCCCTATGTGGGCAAAAGTGTGCCGAAGGGCTTAACGATTAAAAAACTCATTCGCCCCGCCCTCTATGTACCCGAAAGCAAAAAGGCGGATGATATATTTGAAGATATGTGCAAAAGCCGCATACAAATTGCCATTGTGGTGGATGAATACGGCGGCACGGCAGGGCTGTTAACACTTGAAGATTTGGTGGAAAGCATTGTGGGCGATATTCAAGATGAATATGACGATGAAGAAGCCGATTTTGAAAAAGTGGATGAAGGCATTTACAGTTTTGAGGGCGACTGCGATATTGAAGATGCGGAAGAGAGCCTCGGTGTGGAACTGCCGATTGATGATTACGATACCCTCGCCGGTTTCGTGCTCGAGCAATTAGGCGATATTCCCGATGTCGGCGAAAGTTTCGATTACAAAAACCTCACCTTCACCGTCACGGAAATGGATGAAAATAAAATCGAAAAAATTGAAGTGAAAGTAAACGAAAAACCCGAAGCGTAAGGCTTCGGGTTTTTCGACAAATAGGAATTTGTCGAGGTCTTACGACCTCTCCCAATCCCTATTTAATGAATAACGAATGATGAATAGTGAATAATTAAGGGCGACACATTCGCACTTGAATGTATTAGTTTAGATTTAATCCAAAATCGGTTTAAATATGCGCATAATAGATA
>CADBJA010000092.1 GCA_902794945.1 Oscillospiraceae bacterium | reverse complement strand
TAAAAAGAGGTCTTTCCATAGCCTTTTGGCTATTTTCAGACCTCTTTTTTAAATTACCTTTATTTAGTTTTTAGGGGCTGTATTTTTTCACAGCCCCTTTGTCTGCCTGCGGCAGTTCGCCGGAGGCTTTTTCTCTCGCTTCCATATTCTGTTTCATTTCATTCCAAATGGTGGTGGCAACCGGTACACTCAAGAGCATTCCTGCCACGCCGAACACGGAACCGCCGACCGTGACGGCACCGAGTACAATAATTCCGGGTGTACCCACGCCTTTGCCGACCACTTTCGGGTAAATCACATTGCCCTCAATGACTTGAATCACCATTAACATAATAAAGAAAATCAAGGCTTTTAAGGGTGATACCGATAATATCATCAACGTACCGACCACGGCGGAAATGGTGCTGCCCACAATCGGGATTAATGCCATCAACATCACCAGCGCACTAATCATCGGTGCATACGGCAATCTGAGTATTGTCATACCGGTGAGACACAACAAACCGAGTATAACTGCCTCTATACACTCCGCGACAATATATTTATGAAAAATTTTATTAAAGGAGTGAATCATTTTAACGGCTTTTGCTTTCCACTTAAAATGAATATAGTTATCGCTGATTCTTTTAATATTGCGCAAAATCTGCTCTTTACATACCAGATAATAAATGGAGAAGATAATGCCGACAATGACCGACACAATGACAGAAGCGGTGGAGGATAAAATGGTTGTGATTTTGCCTTTGTTTGCCGCTAAGCCTGTCTTTAAAAAGCCCATTACCTTTTCTGCAATCTTGGACCAATCCAACTCCAGTATGCGTTTGGCGTACTCTTGCACCTTGGCATTGAGTGCATCGGGCAGGAAAGAGGCGATTTTTTCATTATTGGCAACAAACTTGACCGTTGCGGGGATTTTTTGAATCATCAATTTGGCACAACTAATCAGTTGTGGTACAATTAAGCCGATAATCAGCCCCACTATCACCAAAATGGTGAGAATGGCAAGAATTAAGCACACCGCCTTGCGGCTTTTCTGTGCAAATTTCGGATTCTTTTTAGTAAAATAATGGCGCTCGTAAAAACTCATCAAAATATTGATGATATAGGCGGCAAGTGCGCCCAGCACGAGCGGAATCAGCGCTTGATACAGGCTGCCGATAAAGCCGGCAATACTATCCCAATAGCGAAAAAACAAAAATACGGCAACGACCACCAAACCGATATATAAATATCGTTTTCGTGTCATTTTCGGTAACGTCATAATCCTTTTAACTCCTTTTCTCTTTCTTTGTAATCGGGCATGACGCCCGCAATCATTTCATAAAATGCTTTCGAATGATTTTTATGTTTAATGTGGCAAAGTTCGTGCACGACCACATAATCGACCGCCCTGTCCGAGTATAACATTAAATAGCACGAAAAATTGATAGAATTTTTACCCGAACAAGAGCCGAAGCGTGTTTTGGCTTTGGTGAAGCCGATTTTTTGCGGGGTGACACCCAAAAGTGCAGCGTAATACGCTACGCGCGGCGGGATTTTTTCTGCCGCCAAGGCTTTTAAGCGTGCAATCTCTGCCGGGTCATCAGAAAACACGGGGCGGTTGGCGGCACGGGTTTGCACACGCGCTTTTGCCCGCTCAATCCACACGGTGTGAGAAGCGACAAAACGCTCAATCTCTTTTTGGGAAGTGCGCCGCGGCGCTCTGACAATTACGCCCTTTTCGGCGCTGACCTCAAGCCCTAATGTTTTGCGGTTTGAGTAAATGACAACATAATCGTTCATATTACAGAGTTTACCATAGATTACGCACAAAATCAAACCTCAAAAAAAATCCATCGGATTTTCAGATTGTTTTCACATTTTAAATGTATTATAATATTATAATAGAAACCGAAAAGGAGTACACCGATGAAACTGTTAATTGTAGATGATGAGCCCGCCATCCGTTTACTTGTCAAAAAATATGCCGATTTTGAAGGGTACGAAACCGACGAGGCGGCGGACGGGATGGAAGCCGTTATCAAATGCCGCCAAAGCGATTATGATATGGTCATTATGGATGTGATGATGCCGGAACTTGACGGGTTCTCGGCTGTCAAAGAAATTCGCAAAAGTTCCGATGTACCGGTGATTATGCTCTCCGCACGCGGTGAAGAGTATGATAAAATTCACGGCTTTGAACTCGGCATTGATGATTATGTCACCAAGCCCTTTTCGGGTAAAGAGTTGATGATGCGCATTGCCGCCGTGCACGCAAGAAGCACCCGTACTGCGGCAGACGATGCAAGAGAAGTGTATGAAAACGGCACTTTAAAAGTGGATTTTACTGCCCACACCGTATCGGTTGACGGCAAAAATGTAGAGATGACACCCAAAGAGTACGATTTGCTCTTTTACTTTATTCGCAACAAGGGCATTGCCCTGACCAGAGAAAAAATACTCAGCACGGTATGGGGCTATGATTTTTACGGTGATGACCGCACGCTCGATACCCACATTAAATTGTTGCGCAAAAGTTTAGGGGAATACCGAGACTGTATTGTCACTTTAAGAGGGGTAGGGTACCGCTTTGAAGACTAAACGAAAAATGTCGCTCAAATGGCGCATTTTTACTGCTATTTCGGCAATTATGCTCATTATTCTCGCCCTGTTATGGGTGTGTCAAACCGTATTTTTAAACAGTTTTTATAAAGCGGTCAAGGTGTATGAAACCAAGCAGGTAGCCGAAGAAATTGCCAAAAATATGAGTGATGAGGATATCGAATACCAAATTGCAGCCCTCAGCAACAAGCACGATGTAAGCATCAAGGTGCTTGATGCCGATTTTAAGAGTTTGTATGCGGCTTCTGCGCGCGAAATGCACTCTTTTTTCGGCAATATTCCCGACAGTGAATTTTACTCTTTTTACAAAAAAGCCGTTGAAGAAGGCGGCACCTATACCGAGTATTTCGGCGGCTTCGGTATCACCGGCAAAGGAAAGGGCGATAAGCAAGCCGATACGGCAAAAAACGCCCCCACCTCATTTATGATTGCCAAAGTGACCGCTGACAATGCCGGCGGATACTACACAATTATTGTAAATACCACCATCACGCCGGTAGACAGTGTGATTACCACCCTGCGCGTCATTCTCATTTTTGTGACCGCTTTAACGGTAGTATTGGTGCTTATCACCGCGCTTATACTTTCAGCAGGGCTTTCCAAACCGCTCAAAAAAATTAGCGACAAAGCCAAAGTGCTTGCCACCGGTGATTATGATGTGGAATTTGAGCACTCAACTGTCAAAGAAATTGATGAACTTGCCGACAGTTTGAACTATGCCAAAACGGAACTCGGCAAAATGGATACCCTACAAAAAGAACTCATTGCCAACATCTCGCACGATTTGCGCACACCGCTCACCCTCATTGGCGGCTATGCCGAGGTGATGCGTGACATTCCCGGTGAAGCGACGGATGAAAACTTACAGGTGATTATTGATGAATCCAAGCGCCTAACCAGCCTTGTTAACGATGTGCTTGACATATCGAAATTGAGTGCCGGCGTGGGGCAAATGCAGCCCGAAGTGTTGGATTTAAAACAGTGTATTGAAGCCATTATTCCGCGCTATAACAAATTGGTGGAAAAAGACCGCTACCAAATTCTCTTTTCTTACGGCAGTATTCAAACAGCACCGGTCTATGCCGACCGCACCCGTTTGGAACAGGTGATTTATAATCTTGTCAATAACGCCGTCACCTACACGGGGGAGGATAAAACGGTACGCATTGAACTGCTTGAAAAGGCGGATAGTTTTGCCGTGCACATCATCGACTCCGGCGAAGGGATTGAAGAAGATAAACTGCCGCTCATCTGGGAGCGTTATTATAAAGTGGATAAAGCCCACCGTCGGGCGCAAATGGGCAGCGGACTCGGGCTCTCGATTGTCAAACAAATCTTAGATGCGCACTCCGCCGCATACGGGGTAAACTCCACCCCGGGCGAGGGCAGCGATTTCTGGTTTGAAATGAAAAAAGCGGGTTTATCTGCCTAAAAGCAAATACACAGTGTTCAGTGTTCAGTAAAAGGATGGGTTTCACCCATCCTTTTTTAATGCATCATATACTTCTTTCTTCCTTGCGAGCACATAAAGCAAAAGACGCCAATGGCGTCTTTTAGCGTGTAGACAAACTCGTTTGTCTACACGCCGGCAGAGGTCGAGAAAGTGAGATGAAATTTTTCAGCCTCTGCGCTGAGCTGTACAAAAGTACCGCAAGCAGAGGCTGGAAAAAGCACAAAATCGGCGATATTTCGCCGATTTTTACTATATGATTTGTTTCGATGAACCGGATGTGAACCTCTCTTAACAATGTTAGAAATGCTATTTCTTATTGCATTTCCTATTAATAAGTGCGGTTTCAGCCACTTTATCGACACTCTGAAAGACGCCAATGGCGTCTTTTACTCTATGTTGATTTCTTCCCCGCAGGTTTCGCAGGTGAATCTGCCGCGTTTGATGCCGTAAAACATTTCTTTGCCGGGCAGGCTCATTTTTTTGCAGTGCGGGCATTTGAGTTTCCACCAAGAGAGAAGGAATGAGAGCAGTATCACACCGATAGATACAATAATCGGCACCCTGCCAAGTTTGAAAATAAAACTGATAAAGAGTGCTATGACCCCGCCGTAAAGCAGTACCGAATTGAGTACAATCCATGCTTTTTTAAACATTTACCTCACCTGACCTTCCCCTTTGATAATATATTTATAAGAAGTAATTTCTTTGATACCCATCGGTCCTCTCGCGTGCAGTTTTTGGGTAGAAATGCCGATTTCGGCACCGAGCCCGAATTCGCCGCCATCCGTAAAGCGGGTGGAGGCATTGTGGTAAACGGAAGAAGAATCTACCAATGTTAAAAACTGCTCTGCCGCCGCTTTGTCTTCGGCAATAATGACTTCGGAGTGCATGGTCGAGTGCTCATTCACCCACGCAATTGCCTCTGCCACACCGTTCACGGTTTTGACCGATAGTTTATAATCCAAAAACTCGGTGTAATAATCTTTCTCGCTTGCAGGTTTGATTTCGGGGCAAATGCGGCACGCCGTTTCATCGCCGACAATTTGTACCTCTTTTTCACTTAATTTTTGCACCAGCAGCGGCAAAAAACTTTGCGCAATACTTGTATCAATCACTACGCTTTCAAGCGCATTGCACACACTCGGTCGAGAGGTTTTGCCGTTGTAGATAATATCAAGCGCCATATCGAAATCGGCACTCTCATGCACATAGGCATGGCAGTTGCCCGTGCCGGTTTGAATGACCGGTACCGTGGCATGTTGCACCACATTTGAAATGAGCCCTGCCCCGCCGCGCGGAATAAGCAAATCAATATAGCCGTTTAAGCCGATAAGGGCATTGGAACTCTCGCGTGTGGTATCCTCCACAAAGCCTATCATATTTTCATTGAGCCCTTTTTCACGCAGGGCTTTTTTCATTGCCGCCACAATCGCCGTGTTAGAATGGATTGCCTCTTTCCCGCCGCGCAAAATCACGGCACTGCCGGCTTTTAAGCAAATGGCGGCAGCATCACTTGTCACATTCGGGCGCGATTCAAAAATAATGCCGATCACCCCCATGGGCACACGCACTTTTTGAATCTGCAAACCGTTGGGGCGCACAACTGTTTCGAGTACCTCGCCAATCGGGTCGGGCAACGCCGCAATATCACGCACACCCTGTGCCATAGCGGCAATGCGCGCTTCATCAAGCGTTAAGCGGTCAATCATAGATTCACTTGTGCCCTTTGCCCGCGCCGCCTCGGTATCGAGGTTGTTGGCGGCAAGGATTGCCGGCGTTTCGGCAAGCAATGTATCGGCAATCGCCGACAATGCCGCATTTTTCTGCTCCGCGCTCAAAAGCGCCAGTTCGTTTTTTGCCTGCTTTGCCTTTTCGCCAAGGCGGATTAAATAAGACTTTGTATCCATATGTGTTCCTTTCAAATTCTAATTTATCTGCTCACTGCGTTCGCAAAATAAGAAATAAAAAATAAGAAATAAGAGTGAAGGGCGGGACACCCGCACCCGATTGATAAAACAATCCCTCCACCGCAAGCGGTCCCCCTCCCTAATGGGGACCCCGAAAAGAATTGCGTAGCAAACTTTTTGGGGAGAGGAGAAACA
>CADBJA010000091.1 GCA_902794945.1 Oscillospiraceae bacterium | reverse complement strand
TTTTTGGGGAGAGGAGAAACAAACGGAACAATACTAAAGGATTTGCTCGCAAATTCTTTCTATTGTGTAGTTTGTTTGGACGAGCGAATGTGTCGCCCTTAATTATTCATCATTCATTATTCATTCTTCATTATTTAGCGCACTTAGTGCGCTAAATTAGAATTTTCTACTTCCAAATCCTTTGGAACAGGCGCGTGGAAAAAGATGTTGCCGAGGTTGGTCGGTGAGCAAAACAGTGCCAATTTGTTTTTGATGATTTTCGTCCTGCTTTTTTCAAAGGCAATATCGCTCAAACTGAACACGCGAATACCGGCGGCAACCGCCCCCGCATCTTCGCCCGCCGGCACAGCCATACTTACCTCGTAAATCTGCCCGGGTAACAGGTCAAAGAAGTTGTCGGAAAACACTGCGCCGGAAACCTCGCTTGTCAAACAGACAAGGCGTGCAAATTTGTCGGCTTGCAGTTTAAGTGTAATATGGTTGTCTCGGATAACGGTTTCTTTTTCAATTTTTGCTTTCGGCAGAGCGAGGTTTTTTTCTTTATCCGGCAAAATGACTTTTTGCATGCACATTTCGCCACTCTCATTGTACAAGCGCACACAAAGCCCTGTACAGGATTTTTTAGTTTTGGGAATGCGTGATGTATTCACGCGGAAAACTTTTTTTACAGTAAGCGGAGAAAGTGTGATTTTTTTGCAAATAGCATTTTTCTTTTCACCGGCAAAGGTGAAGAAAAATGCTTCGATAGTGACCGCTACCGGTTCATTTTTATCGTTATGGGCAAACACCTCTATTTGCTCCTTGCTGTCTACGGCGGAAATGCATACCGGCGCATGAAAGCGCCGCGCCGCATAGTGCAGTGCCTTATAATTATAATCATAATCCATTCCCGCCCAAGAGCAAACCGGCCAACAGTCATTGAACTGCCAATACAAAGAACCGTTGCACCTGCCGCGGTGGCGGCGCCAGTGCAGGGTGGCATCTTCCACACACTCCATTTGTGCTAATTGTGAGAGGTAGATATAATCCTCAAAATGCCGCGGCAAATGGAACCTTTTCGCGATGTAGTAAAGCATTTTGCGGTTGCCGCCGGTACACTTTTGGTGAGAAAGAAAGACAGGAGAATGCAGGTCATAATCGGCTCTTTCGGCAAAGGTTTTAATGGTTTTGAGGTCGGGCAGGCTCTCAAAGCCGAACTCGGAGCAAAAGCGCGGAAAGCGCTTGCGGTAATAAGTCATCGGCTGCATACCGTGCCAAACCGCCCAAATGTGGCTGTCTCCCACATTGTCTTGGTTAATGCCGGTGCCGTAAGCCGTGCCGCAGGGCGAGCCGGGAATGTAAGGCGTTTCCTTGTCGATTTTTCTGATTTCGTTTTCGAGAATCGAGTAAAAGAAAGTATCCGTCCACTTAATGTAATCTCTCAGGTGTTGCCATGCACCGCTCATTTGTTCAATTTCGTTATTGCCGCACCACAGCGCAAGGCAGGGGTGTGAACACATGCGCGCCACATGATAGGCAACTTCACGCTTCACATTTTCCAAAAAACTTTCTTTAAAAAACGGATACGCCTGGCAGGCAAACGGAAAATCCTGCCAGACAAGAATGCCCATTTCATCGCACTTTTTCAAAAAGGCATCATCCGCATAATAGCCGCCGCCCCATATGCGTAACAGATTCATACCTGCAAAGCGCACGGCGGCAAAAAACTTCTCCCGCTTCTCTGCATCAAAGCGGTGAATGAACTGGTCGGGCGGGATGACATTGGCGCCCTTCGCAAAAAGCGGCACACCGTTTAGTTCAAACCGAAACTGCTGCCCGTAAGCATCTGCTTCTCGGTTGAGTTTCAATGTGCGCAAGCCGATGTCGAGCGTTTTTTCGTCTAACACCCTTTCGCCCGCCGTGAGCGTTACGCTGACTTTGTACAGCGGCTGCACGTCTTTGCCGGAAAGTTCATAGGTCCACCAAAGCCGCGGGTTTTCAATTTCAAATGTCGTGTGTGTGCCGTTTGCGTGCATCACTTTGCCATCGGGGCAAGTGATTTGCACGGTGGCGGTGAGCGGTTGTGCGCCGAAATGTTGTATTTCCGTGTTTACGGTAAGGGTTACCGCACCGCTTTCATGGTGCTGTTGGTAAGTGGAAACGCGGGAGAGCCTTGCGGTGTGCACAAATTCCAAAAAACACGCCCCGCTGATGCCACTTGGCACCAGCACGGGTCCCCAATCCCAACCGAAATGCGATTGTGGCTTGCGGATGTGAATAATGCCGTTTTGCCCATTCGCATTGATAGTGCCGCCCTCTTTGCGGTAAGTTTGAGAAACAAAGTTTACGGGTGAGTGAAAGAAAACACTGATTTCATTTTCACCGGCACGGAGCAGGTTCCCCACCGGAAATTCATATTTTAAAAAGCAATTATCGGTACTGCCGACAAGCGTGCCGTTGATGCGGATGTTCGCAAGCGTATCGAGCATTTCAAAGCAAAGGAATACTTCGTCACAGGCAAGTTCTTCCGAATCAACATGAAAGCGGCGCCGATATTCCCAGTCGGATTTGCCGACAAAGGCGCACTCTTTCTCATTCACTCCGTAAAACGGGTCGGGGATTAAGCCGTTATCCATTAAATCCGTAAAATTACAACCGGGAACATTTGCTTTGTACCACTGCGCTTTTCCCGCCTGCCGAAACTGCCATTCACCGTTAAGACTCTTTTTCATACATATGCTCCATTTCCACTTCTTTATCTGACTGCTGATTACTCATGCTCTTTGCTTTTCTTCTTGTTCGCCTTGCGGGCGGCAAGTTCGGCCTCTTGCTCTGCCTTTCTTGCTGCTGCGGCGGCTTCCTTCTCTCGTTCTTCTTCGTCAGCCTTTAACTTCGCCTCATCATACAGCGCGGCAATCTCGTCAAAGTGGCTGTAATTCTCTTGCTGCGTGAGCAGTTTCTTTGCGTCAATATACGGCGCCGCGGCTCTGCCGAATTTTGCCAGTTCATCCGTAAGCACCTTTTCATCTTTTTGCGCCTGCTTCTTCCCTGCCTGCAATGCCTTTATTTTGCCCTTACATTCGGCGGCAAGTGCCTTATCGCCTGCTTTTTTTGCCGCGTTTTGCCTGCTCACAAGCGCAAAGATTTCTTCATCCATAGCATCCTCTTTATCAAACAGGGCGGTAAGCGCCGCCATATCCGGCTCTACAAATGCATTTGCCGTGCCGTAGTATTTATCAAACGCTTTTTTAGCGGAGATGTTTTTGCGGGCAAATTCCATCTTAAATTTGCGTAGCTGTTTTTCATCCTCATTGCCCTTAGGCATTGCCCGCGCGGCGGCAAGTTCTTTTCTTGCAGTTGCAAGCTCAAGGTTTCTGATATGGTCAAGCCCTGCCGCAAACACACCTTTTGAAACCTCAAGGCGGTGTCTGTATAGCGGGGTGTTAAATTTTTCAAGTTCCTCACAAACGAAGCGGGAAATCTCAATTTCTTCATTGTATGCAAGGTCTGTGCGGTACTGCTTTCTGCCGTCTCTTTTAACGGGAATTTTAGGCGCTGCGGCAGCCATTTTCTTTGCATTATTAATAAGGTCAACCGCTTCCACAAGTTGGCTGCTTTTGAGCGCACCGTTTGCAAAGTCCTCAAACATCGCCCTGACTTGCAGCACGCGGATAATGCTCTTTTGCTTCTTCTCGGTAAAATCATAGAAGAAATAGGGCACAACATTAAGCAGGGCACCCACCGCACACATGATGATGAGCGCGGGCAGAAATTTCCAAAGCAGACCGGGTTCGCCCGTGTCGGCAAAAAGAATGTCAAAGGATTTTTCGTAACCGTTACCCTCGTAGATGCCGAATTTTGTTTGAACTGCGGGGAGCACGGCGGAGGTGGCAAGGGTGACAAGATTGCCGATAGTGGCAACCGCGGCAAACATACCGTCAATTCTCTCCCTCGAGCGGTATTGCTGGTAATCGCGAATATCTGCCTGAATGGCGGGCGTTGTAATCTGCTCAAATGCGCTGAAAAGGTAATTTATCCAAATACACACAACAAGCCACCAGAAACTTTTTACATTAATGAGCATCAGCAAAATGCACACCACATTCATCAAATTCACCGTAATGAGCACTGCCTTTTTGCCGAAGCGCTTCACAAAGAAGGGCGCGGCAATCATCCCCCATAGCGATGCGTTGCCGATGATGACCCATGCCACGCCGTAGGTTGTGGGAGAAACGGTGCGCCCGTAGTTTTGGTTGTAATACAGAATGTTGGCATAAGCAAGTTCAAGAAAGCCGAGCCAACCGGCAAGTGAAATAATCCAAAAATATTTGTTTTTGGCAACCTCTTTGAGGGCGTCAACAAAGCGGATTTGTATGGTGTGCGTTTTTGCCTGAACGATTTTCTCCTTTGTGTTGGCAAAAACCACAATGGTTAAGCCGATACCGATGATCGCATAAATCGGGTAAGCAATTCTGTAAACCAAAATATCGGATTGGTCTTTTTGTGTGAGTTGCGCAATCAGCGGATTTACAAAATTCATAATAGACGGTGCAAGCGAATACACCACCGCTTTGATGGCAAGCACATCCGTTCTCTCCTGCGTGTTTGGCGAAAGCACATGAATGAGGTTTTCATACGCGTCTTTAAAGAAAAAGAAGAAAAAGTGTAAGCCGAGGTTACAGATGAAAACCACAATTACTTTCACGAGATACCCTTTTTCAAACCCGAACATCTGCCCCGGGAACAGGTGATACATCTGCTCATAAGGGAACCACACATAGATTAGCGAGAGTATCACGGTGGGAATGCCCATTGAAAGCAAGTAGGGTCTGTATTTACCGCCCTTGCCGCGCGTATTGTCAATCATATTCGCCCTGACAGCGGTCAAGGGAATATTCAATATGGTGGCAATCAGATAAATGATGTAAGAATGGGTTGCGTCTACACCGATTGTCGTGCTGACAATAATATTCGTTGTGCTCACAATCAGCATGGAGCCGAGTTGTATAATGAAATAGGCGCCGATACCGCCGAACGCATAAGAAGCCACCTCCTTGAAGGACATATATTTGCCCTTGGGAGGTTCTGTCCAGTAGTATTTGACATTGTTCATCAAACCTACTGCTTTTCGTTTTACCGACTTATCTGCCATAATAAAAATCTCACTTTAAAAGATTTGAAATTTAGTTGATATACAAATAATAACATAGAGAACAGGTATTTGCAAAGAAGAAATCCTTAAATTAATCCGTGAAAAAAACCGGCTTATGGAGCCGAAAGAAGAGAAATAAAAAAGCACCTTGCATTTCTGCAAAGCGCATTTATCATTATTTCTTTTGAATACAGTGATGATTATATAAGTCGTTAATCGTTTCTGCATAAATAGAACGCGAATGTCTGTCCGGATTTTTGTTCGTATTTTTTAGGTATAAATACAAATCTCGCACTTCATTCCAGAGTCCGTGTTTTTTAAGCCAATCAGCTTTTTTCTCAAGACCTTCAAAACCTTTTGACCTATACTCCCAAGTAAAGGTATTCTTTTCTTTGTTGAAACGAATATACTGCTGACCATTTTTACCATCGTATACAACAGCAAAATCACAGCTGTGTTTAACGAGTGAATGTCGCCTGTCAACAAATTTGATGGTTATGACACTTGTTGAATTTTCAAAGTTGTTATAACCGAATTTGTAAGCGTGTTTTTTGAAAGCATCAAAAAGAATTCTTCGTATTTCTTCCGGTGAATAGTGCTCGTCATCATCGTTAACATATAGATTCACATCAAAATCAAAACCAATATTTGATTGTTTGTCATATGTCACAAGATTTCTTTTCCTTGACGAACTTCCAATATACTCGTAACGAAATGTGAATTCGTCACGAACTTCATCTTGAACCAAATGAATAAGGTTTTCAAGTTCTGTTTTTGCGGGTTTCAGTTCTTCCGGCACGGCATAGTCATAATTGTACATAGTTATTCCTCCAAAATGTAATACTCCCCATACCGACCATTTAAATGCAAGTTTAAATCATTTTATTATATCCAAAAAAATGGATTTGTCAATACCCTTCATTTCTGCAAAACGCTGATTATGTATGTGTTAAAATGATGTGAACCAATAAAAAGAGAAGTTACACCTAAACTATGGTATAATGTTAATCACCACAAAAAAACATGTACCAAAGGAGT
>CADBJA010000090.1 GCA_902794945.1 Oscillospiraceae bacterium | reverse complement strand
CAAAAGATTTATTTAATAATATTTAGCAGAAAGGATGAATTAATTAAGGAAAATATATTTAATATATAGTATAATAGCTTATCATGGATTATTATGGAAAAGTGTTTAATCCTGCCATGGAGGACAAGCAATGAAGATTTCAGTTGCGATAGCGGCGTACAACGGCGAGAGTTTTATCCTCGAGCAACTCGCGTCCATCCTCAACCAATTGGGTGAGGATGATGAGGTGATTGTCAGCACCGACCCGAGTAAAGATAACACCCTCAATGTTGTCAAAGCCCTCGCTGAATTAGATGCCCGTGTTAAACCCGTAGAGGGTGAGGGCAAGGGGCTAATCCGTAATTTTGAAAATGCGATAGAGCAGTGCACGGGGGATGTGATTTTTCTCTCCGACCAGGATGATGTGTGGGCGGACGATAAAGTTGCCACCGTGATGCCCGCCTTTACCGAGCGCGGCGCGGATTTGGTACTGCACAACTGCGATGTGGTTGATGTGTTTTTAAAGCCTGTCGAGGGCGGCGAAAACTTCTTTGCCACACACGGCAGCAAACCGGGCTTTTTTCAAAATTTTGTCAAAAACTCCTATATGGGTTGTTGTATGGCGTTTCGCAAAGAACTTGTCAGAGAGTTTTTACCCTTCCCTGCAAAAATCCCCATGCACGACCAGTGGATTGGTTTAATCGCCGAGCGCTGCGGTGCGGTGATTGAGTTTATTGACAAGCCGTTACTTCACTACCGCAGGCACGGCGGCAATGTTTCCGATACAAGGCACGCCTCCCTGTTTAAAATGTTTCAGTGGAGATGGAATGTACTCAATTCCCTGAAAACGGTCAAAACACCCGAAAAAGAGGTAAAACAGTGAAAGCAAGCGGATGTATTGTAACCTATAATGCGGTTTCAAGTGAAAATAAAAAAAGGCTGTTGTTTAACGCCATTCAAAATATTACCGGTTTTTGCAAAGATGCAGAATTTACACTCTATGTGGTAGACAATGCATCGAGTGACGGCACGCCCGATGAAGTGGCAGATTATTTTAGCGATAATCCCTGTGTAAAAGTGATTGCAAACGGTGTTAACAAAGGCTTCGGCAAGGCGCACAATCAGGTGATGGAACTTATCGACAGCGACTATCATTTCATCATCAATCCCGATATTATTGTTAAAGACGATGTGATAGGTGAAATGTGCCGGTTTATGCAAAACAGACCGGCGTGCGGTATGGTCAGCCCCGATATCCGCTTTCCGGATGGCAGGGTGCAGGTGCTTGCAAAGCGCCACCCGAAATTAAAATATTTAATCTCTTCGCGCTTGGCAAGCGACAGAGAAAACAACAAAAATTTGCGGGAATACGCGATGCTCGATGCCGATTTAACCGTGCCGCAAAAAATTGAAAATGCCTCCGGCTGTTTCTTCGGCATCCGTACGGAACTGTTTAAACAAATCGGCGGGTTTGATGACAGATACTTTATGTATTTTGAAGATTTTGATTTGGCGCGCACCGTTGACCAATATGCCGAAATTTGGTATGACCCCGCTGCAAGGGTGTACCACGAGTGGGGCAGAGACAGCAAGCGCAATTTCAAATTAATGTTTATACATATCAGTTCAACTTTGAAGTACTTTTTCAAGTGGGGTTTTTAAATGGATACTATGGACCGCGTTTCGTTTACCGAAAAGGGTAAGGGAAGCATTAAAAATATTAAAAAATACAAAAACTTGTTGGTAGAACTTGTGCGCAAGAACATCAAGCTCCAATACAGAGGCTCTATTTTAGGTCTGTTTTGGACTTGCCTGCAGCCGCTGCTCACCATGGTAGTGCTCTCGTTCGTTTTCTCCATGATTTTCGGTAAAAACAGCGTGGCAAACTACCCGGTGTATTTGTTAACGGGCAGACTCTTGTTTGACTTTTATTCCGGCTCTACCAAAAAGGCGATGCGCTCTATCAGGGGCAATGCTTCGATTATTAAAAAGGTGTATGTACCAAAATACTCTTACCCCTTCTCGAACATTGTTTCCACCTTCATCACCTTTGCCATCAGTTTGATTGACTTGGTTGTGGTCATTGCCTTTTTCAATATTTTCATTCCCGGCAAAGCGATATACATTACACCTTGTGTGATTTTGGCAATTATCCCGATTGCGGTGCTTGCCGTTCTCTCTACCGGCGTAGGCTTCATTTTGGCAACACTGCAGGTATTCTTTAGAGATATTGAGTATTTGTATGATGTATTCTGCTTGCTCTTATTCTATATGACACCGATTGTGTATACGGTTGATAAATTAAAACTCGGCGCCGCTTCCGTGGTGCTCAAAGCCAACCCGCTGTACGGTATTATCACCGCCTTCAGGGCGTGTGTGACCGGGCAAACCGGTCTTGCCGGGCAAAAGGGGTTGGAAGCCACTTACGGCCCCGGTCACTTAACCAAAATGTTCCATTTAGCCATCAACACCATGGGCTCGTGGACGTTTATTTACTCCACGATATTTGCCTTCGCGGCACTCGCCATCGGCATTTTGGTCTTTAAGAAGAAGCAGGACAAGTTTATATTGCATATATAGCAAAGTTTTAAGGCTTGCTCAAAGTGAAACTTTGGCAGCCTTGAGCGAAAGGCGGTAAAACGCTCGCTCGTCTTACACAAAGTAAAACTTCGCTCGTGTTTCACTGCCTTTCATCTCAATTCTGCACAAATTTTCTACTTCTTGAAGCCTCAAAACTTCGCTTAAAAAGATTTGAACAGGTTTACTTGAAGGAAAACTTCGGCAGCCTTGAGCGAAAGGCGACAAAACGCTTTTAAATCAGGTAAACAGTTGACAGTATACAGTTGACAGTTGACAGTACACCATTTGTTAATGAGGTTTCTATGAGTAATCAAAACGAAAAGAATTTAGTACCGACCGAAACGGAAGATACCTTGATTATTTCCGATGAAATTGCGGTTAAGGTAGATCATGTGAGCATCCTTTTTAATTTAAATAAAGAGGGTGTGGATTCGTTTAAAGAATATATGATAAAGCTGCTCAAGCGCCAATTGCATTATGATGAATTTTGGGCGCTGACGGATGTATCGTTTGAACTCAAAAAGGGCGAAAGGCTCGGTATTTTGGGCTTAAACGGTGCCGGTAAATCCACGCTGTTAAAAACCATTGCAGGCGTATTAAAACCCTATGAGGGCTCCGTGACGGTAAAAGGCGTGATTGCGCCGCTGCTTGAACTCGGCGCCGGGTTTGACGGGCAGTACACCGGTAAAGAAAACATCTTTCTTTACGGCTCGGTCATGGGCTATTCGAGAGATTTTATTGCCTCTAAATACGATGAAATCGTGAAATTCTCGGAGCTTGAAAAGTTTATAGATGTACCGCTCAAAAACTATTCTTCGGGTATGAAAGCAAGGCTCGGCTTTGCGATTGCGACCGCCGTAGAGCCGGAAGTGCTCATTCTCGACGAAGTGCTCTCGGTCGGTGATGCGAAATTCCGCGCCAAGAGTGAAAAGAAAGTGCGCTCGATGTTTGATAAGGGCGTAACCGTGCTCTTTGTATCTCACTCGGTGGATCAGGTAAAATCCATTTGCAATAAAGCAATCTTACTCGAACACGGCAAAATCATTGCGCAGGGCACCACCGAAGAAGTGTGCGCCATTTATGAAGAAAAAACTTCTAAAAGCCTTGAAGCGCAGATGAAAGATGCGGTCAAAGATTTAAATATAATCAAAAACAAGATTGCCAAAATCAATAAAACCGCTGCCGAAAGCGGAGAATCCGTTTCCGCAAAAGTGGTAAAAGATGTGCAGGTAAAAGTAGATGATATTAATAAAGAACTCGGCAAAGCAAGAGAAGTCGGGGAAGGGGAGTAATATGATTTTTGCGATTGTGCTCGCAGGCGGTAACGGCAAAAGAATGCGCAGTGAAATGCCCAAGCAGTACTTAAACCTGTACCGCCGACCGGTGGCGTATTATGCATTAAATGCCTTTTACAGCCATGAGAAAATCGACAAAGTGATTTTTGTGACAAGTAACGATTATTTTGATTTGGGGCTTGAAATTTCACAAAAGTATTTTAAAAGCGATGTGCTGGTGTGTACCGGCGGCAAGCACCGCAATGAGTCTTTAATGCGCGGCATTGAGTTTATTGAAGAACAGTTCGGGTTAGATGAAAATACCATTGTTTTAACCCACGATGCGGCAAGACCCTTTGTGAGCGAAAAGATGATAGAGGATAACATTGCGGCGATGAAAGAGGCGGATGCGTGCGATACCTGTATCCCCGCCGTTGATACGGTCATCACCGGTGAAAACGGCTATGCCACATCTATGCCCCCGCGCGAGCAGGTATATTGTTGCCAAACCCCGCAAACCTTTAAGGCGCTTAAATTAAAAAATCTCTACTATTCTTTGAGTGAAGAACAAAAAATGAGTTTGACCGATGCCGGCAAAATCTTTTATTTGTGCGGCGAAAAGGTGAAAATTGTAGCGGGTGAGAGAGATAACATTAAAATCACCTACCCGATGGATTTGGAAATCGCAAAAGCGATAATGAAAAAATGAAAGAAGTATTATATTTGGTGTTTTGTGCCGTGTTTCACTTGTGCCGCATCGTGCCGGTCAAGCGAAATAAGGTACTGATGATGTGTATACATAATGAAGGCGAAAACGGCGCACTTTCACAAATGGAAACTGCGCTGGGTAACTATGGTGAGTTTCACATCTGCTGGTTTCACCGCGATGTGTTATTTGCGTCATTTAAAGGCAAATTAAAGTTTATTTTGCGTGTGCCGTACGATATGGCAACGGCAAATTTCATTTTCTTTAATGATAATTTTATGCCGCTTTCAAGGTTGCATTTTTCCAAAAAAGCCTCTCTCATTCAACTTTGGCACGGCGAGGGTGCGATGAAGCGCTCCTGCCTTGCAATGCAATTGCCGCCCAAAGAAGCAAAAAGGTTAAAAAAATGCAACGAGAAAATGACGGCAACGGTGGTTTCCTCTAAAGCGGTCATTCCCGTGTATGAAGAAACGTTCGGTATGCCGGCATCTAAAATCTACCCGATAGGCGCGCCGCGCACCGATTACTTTTTCAGTGTAAAAGACAAAGCGGCAGTGCGTGAAAAACTGTGCAGCCGCTACGGGTTAGACCCTGCCAAAAAAATTGTGTTATATGCTCCCACATTTCGTGATGATGAGGCGCAAAATGCGCACCTGATGGAGCATTTTCCGTTTGCGGAATTTGCTTCACTTAAGGACTATCAACTGATTGTGCGCTTACACCCGCAAATCGGCGGCGTGTTGGGCGCGGGAAAGGGGTTTAAAAATGTGAGCGATTATGAGTCTGTGAGCGAAATTGCGCTCGCGGCAGATATGCTTATTTCCGATTATTCTTCTATTATTATGGACTTTACCGTGCAAAATAAGCCGATGGTGTTTTTCGCTTTTGATTTAGAGGAATTTACCGAGCACGGCAGAGGCTTTTATTTTGATTATGAAAGTTATGTGCCGGGCGCCGTGGTCAAAACCGGTGAAGAATTGATTGCACTCTTTCGTGCCGGCAATTTTTATGAAGAAAAAATCCCGCCGTTTCGGGATTTCAATTTCGATTATTTAGATAAATATAACTGTATGCGTGTGATTGAGCAGTTAGTGAAGTAAAAAAGATGTCGCGTGCCAAGCACTCGACATCTTTTTTACAGTTATTCGTTACACTCACAGCGGTGCACTGCTCTCACAGTTGCAAGATAAACTTGCAGTTGCTCGCTTCGCTCACAGTTGCAGGCAAAGCCTGCAGTAACCTTTACACATCTGTTTTCTTAAACGCGGCAATATCTTCTAATTTACAATCGAGAATGGTACATAAAGTATCTAAAGTATGTGTGCTGACATTTTCATTTTTTCTTAATCTGTCTAATTGCCCGTTACTGATATGGTAGGTTTTAATCAGTTTGTATTGTGAAATGTTTTTCTCTTTCAAGGTTGCCCATAATTTATCGTAAACAATCATATAAATCACCTCACAATTATTGTAAAATAATGTATTTCTATTGACAATTGCCCAAAAATGGGCTATAATTATAGTTGACCGAAATCGGGTGATATTCACTACATCGCTCTTTAAGCAGATAGCAGGCAGCAGTTAGCGGTTAGCGATTGGGCGACACATTCGCACTTGATTGTATTAGTTTGGATTTAATCCAAATTTGGCTTAAATA
>CADBJA010000089.1 GCA_902794945.1 Oscillospiraceae bacterium | reverse complement strand
ACCGCTTTGAGAAAAACTGTGTGTGCTACACCGGCACGCACGATAACACCACCCTTGCAGATTGGCTCAAAACCGCCTCTAAAAAGGAAAAACAGCAGGCAAAAACCTACCTCGGTTTAAACCAAAGCGAGGGCTTTGCATGGGGCGTGATTCGTGCCGGTATGGGCTCGGTTGCCGATTTGTTTATTGCCCAAATGCAGGATTATTTGGGGCTTGGCGGCACCGCCCGCATCAACACCCCCGGAACGACCGAAAACAATTGGTTGTGGCGTATGCAAAAGAGCGCGGCAGATAAAAAACTTGCCAAAAAAATTGCCGCCTTAACCGCCATGTACGAAAGATAATACACCGATAAATGATGTAATAAACGGGTGAAATGTTTTAAGCGTTTCACCCGTTTGTTTATATTTTAACAATCTGCGTGCTAAATTTTGACAACTTGCGCCTTTTTGCGCAAAATCATTGACTATATTTGTGAAATATGTTACACTATGCGTACATATATACATAATAAATTTATTTTTTAGTGATTTAATTAACGGAGTTGATTTTTTGGATAAAGTAAGAGTGATTGAAATCAAACAAAGCGTGTTTTCCGCAAACGATAAGCAGGCGGAGGAATTGCGTAAAGAATTAAAAGAGAAAGGCATTTTTCTTTTAAACCTAATGTCATCCCCCGGTTCGGGCAAAACCACCACGTTAACCAAGACCATTGCGGCGTTAAAAGATGAATTTAAAATCGGCGTGATGGAGGCGGATATTGATTCGGATGTGGATGCCAAGACCATTGCGGCGACCGGCGCCAAATCCATTCAACTGCACACGGGCGGTATGTGCCACCTCGATGCCGGTATGACAAGGCAGGGGCTTGAAGGGCTTGATACGAGCGATGTGGAACTTGCCATTTTAGAAAATGTGGGCAATTTGGTGTGCCCGGCGGAGTTTGATACCGGCGCAAGCAAAAACGCAATGATTTTATCGGTCCCCGAAGGGGCGGATAAACCGCTGAAATACCCGTTAATGTTTTCAATTTGCGATGTGGTGCTCATTAATAAAATTGATGTGATGCCCTATTTTGATTTCGATATGGAGCAGTGCAAAAAAAATATTAAAATGCGCAACCCGAACGCAGTCATTATTCCGATTTGTGCAAAAACAGGCGAAGGCATTGAGCAGTGGGCGGATTGGCTCAGGCAGGAAGTGCGCGCTTGGCAAAATAAATAAACATTTTATTCCCCCGAATGTCGTGTAAACCCCGGCGGGTTTGCGGCAAAGGGCTGAAATCTTGAGGAGGATTGTATATGCCGGATAAAATGCTTGATTACGCTCCCGAATGGACCTATAACGATGATCCGATGCGGGAGAAAATCGTAAAACTCGGTAAAATGATTACCGACAGAATTCCGATTGTGCTCGGAATTAAAAAGATTACCAAGCAAGACCCCGAGTATTGGGCAGTTGCCACCATTTGCCCGACCGATGAGATGGCAGAGATTGCGATTCGCATGAAAAAGCGTGTGCCGCGCACATGGGCGGATATGAAAAAACTCACTGCCAATATGGGCATCAGCGATGAACACTTAAAAGAAACGCTCGAGCAAATGAGCGAAAACGGCTTGATTGAGTGGAACTATGAGAACCCTCAACACGAGAAACAATGGGTATTGCCGATGTTCGTGCCCGGCTCCGGTGAATTTTCAAACATGAACAAAGAACTGCTCCAAAAGCACCCCGAGCTTGGCAGATTCTTTGAGAGAATGACCCGTAACCCGCTTGAAAAGGTGACCCCGATGGTACCTCCCGGCGGCGCCGGTATCGGTATGCACGTGATTCCGGTCGAGAAAGCCATCAGTATGGAAAACGAAGCCATTAATGTAGAAAAAATCTCTTATTGGCTCGATAAATACGATGGTAAGTATGCGGCATCACCCTGTTCTTGCCGATATTCCCGCATCACTTATGATGAGGGTTGTGCCGATGACCCCGAGGGTTGGTGTGTGGCAGTCGGCGATATGGCAGACTATGTGGTAGAAACCAAAAAAGGCGGTCACTACATCACCAAAGAGCAGGCGCTTGAAATCTTCCGCCAGGGTGAAGAAAACGGCTTTGTGCACCAAATCACCAATATTGACGGTCAAGACAAAATTTTTGCCATTTGTAACTGTAATGTGAACGTGTGCTATGCACTGCGTACCTCTCAGTTATTTAATACACCGAATATGTCACGCTCCGCGTATGTGGCAAAGGTCAAAAAAGAAAACTGTGTCGCTTGCGGCAGATGTGTGGAACATTGCCCGGCAGGCGCTTTGAACCTCGGTCAAAAACTTTGCACCAAACAGGGTGAAATCGAGTACCCGCGCCAGGAGCTGCCCGATGAAACCAAATGGGGCAAACACAAGTGGGAACCCGATTACAGAGATAAAAACCGTATCAACACCCACGAAACCGGTACCGCTCCGTGTAAAACCGCTTGCCCGGCACACATTGCCATTCAGGGCTACTTAAAGATGGCGGCACAGGGCAGGTACGAAGAAGCACTCGCTTTGATTAAAAAAGAAAATCCGTTCCCGGCAGTGTGCGGCCATGTTTGTAACAAGCGTTGCGAAGAGGCTTGCACCAGAGGCACGATTGATGAAGCGATTGCGATTGATGATGTGAAAAAATTCCTCGCACACCGCGATATGGATAATGCCACGAGAATGATACCCAAAAAAGTCATTCCGAAAATCACGGTGGACGGTGTGTTTGACAGAGAAGCAGGCTTCACCGAAAAAGTGGCGATTATCGGTGCCGGTCCCGCAGGTCTTTCCTGTGCCTTCTTCTTGGCGGAAAAAGGCTACTTAAATGTAACGGTATTTGAAAAGAACGAACAGCCCGGCGGTATGCTCCGTTACGGTATTCCGAACTACAAACTCGAAAAAGAAGTGATTGATGCCGAGATTGACATTATTAAACAAATGGGTGTAGAAATCAAATGCGGCGTGGAAGTCGGCAAAGATATTACGCTCGATGAACTCAGAGCACAGGGCTACAAAGCATTCTATATGGCAATCGGCGCCCAGGGCGGCAGAAAAGCCGGTGTTGCCGGTGAAGATGCCGAAGGCGTGATGACAGCGGTTGAGTTTTTACATACCGCAGCCGAAAAAGAAGCCTATGACATCGGCAAAAATGTTGTGGTTGTCGGCGGCGGTAATGTGGCGATTGACGCTGCAAGAGTGAGTGTTCACTGCGGTGCGGAAAATGTTTCCATGTTCTGCTTAGAGCAAAAAGAAGAAATGCCCGCTTCCGAAGATGAGCAGGAAGAAGCACTTGAAGACGGTGTTGCCATCAACTGCGGCTGGGGTCCGAAAGAAATCCTGAAAGACGAAGCCGGTAAGGTAAAGGCAATTGTCTTTAAGAAGTGTACCCGCGTGTTTGATGAAGCGCATCACTTCTCACCGGTTTATGATGAGAATGACACCAAGACCGTAGAGTGTGAAAATGTGATTCTTTCCATCGGTCAGGCAATTGAGTGGGGCAATATGTTAGAAGGCAGTGCCGTAGAACTCAACAGAAATATGACCGCAAAGGCAGATACTTTCACCTTCCAGACCGCACAACCCGATGTGTTTGTGGGCGGTGACGCATTTACCGGTCCGCGCTTTGCGATTGATGCCATTGCGATGGGTAAAGAGGGCGCTATTTCCATTCACAGATTTGTGCAGCCGCACTCTTCCTTAACCATCGGCAGAAACCCGAGATATTATGTAGAGCTTGATAAAGAGAATATTGTGCTCGAGAGTTACGATACCGCACATCGCCAAATCCCGACCGCTACCAGAAAGGTAGACCCGAAGGGCTTTAAAGACGATATGAAGATGCTCACCGAAGAGCAGGTGAAGATTGAAACCTCCCGTTGCCTCGGCTGCGGCGCTACCATTGTAGACCCGAACCGTTGCGTGGGTTGCGGCGTATGTACCACCAAGTGTGAGTTTGATGCCATTCACCTGTACCGTGACAGACCGGAGTGCTCCACCATGTACCGTGCGGAAGACAAACTCAAAGCCATTCTGCCCTACATGCTCAAGCGCGAAATCAAAATTAAAAAAGCTAAAGGCAAAAAATAAATCGGGTATCAATCGTTATGAAAGGTATCTGACTGATTTTGAAATAACCAAACACTTGTCGGCAGTAATTGCTGACTGCCGACAAGTTATTTTAAAATGCGCCGCATAGCGGCGCCACCACAATTATTCATCATTCATTATTCACTTTTCATTGTGAGTGCAACGAACATTATGCATGAATTAGGAATTGTTTTTAATATTATAGATACGGTAGAGGACATTGCCAAAGAGCAAAATCTCACCGAGGTGTCGTCCGTCACCCTGCAAGTGGGTGAGGTTTCCACCGTCATCCCCCACTATTTGGAGGATTGTTGGAAATGGGCGGTCAAAAAAACCGAGATTTTAAAAGAGTGCAAACTCATTCACGAACCGATTGAGGCAATCACCTTTTGTGAGGATTGCGGCAAGACCTACCGTACCGTAGATTTCGGCAAAACCTGCCCGCATTGCGGCAGTGAGCACACCTACTTAGTGGTGGGTAACGAAGTGCAAATTAAAGAGATTGAAGCGTGTTAGCGGGTGGCGGTGCCCTCAGGTGCACTGCCAATCCGGCGGCACACTTTGGTTTATAAATTACTATTTTTTTAGGAGGCATGAAAATGTTTTTTCATCTTTACGAAGGTCTTTCCGGTTATCAGTTAATCGGCTGGGTATTGGTTTTCGTAGGTCTTGTAGTAGCCAATGAGCTCGCAAGGCGCACCAAAGCAGGCGGCATTTTCTTCTTCGGAATTGTTCCGCTTGCGTTGACTGTATATTTTATAGTCATCAACATCGGCGCAAAGACATTTGCTGCGAACAACCCGACCATTGTGGAAATGAACGGTTGGTTCCACTATGCAAAACTTTACGCGGCAACCATCGGTTGCGTAGGCTTTATGTTCTTAAAATACAAATGGGGCAAAATCGGTAAGGTTAACTGGTTTAAGGCTTTCCCGTTTGTAATCGTCGGCATCAACATCTTAATTGCTGTTGCATCCGACTTCGAGAGCGCTATCAAAGGCTTCGCGGCTGCAGGTTCTCTCTCCGGCGGCTGGTGGTACTCCAGCGAAGGCGTATGGCTTTACGGTGGTTGGTGGAATGTGCTCAACGGCATTGCAGGTCTTATCAACATTATGTGTATGACCGGCTGGTGGGGCATCTACTCTTCCAAGAAAAAGCAACAAGATATGTTATGGCCCGATATGACTTGGCAGTTTATCATCGCTTATGATGTTTGGAACTTTGCTTATACATATCTCAACCTTCCGAACCACTCCTGGTACTGCGGTCTTGCACTGTTGCTTGCACCGACCTTTGCCAACACTTTCTGGAACAAGGGCGGCTGGATTCAAAACCGTGCCAACACCCTTGCTATCTGGTGTATGTTTGCACAGGTGGTTCCGGCATTCCAAAACCACTCCAAGTTCACGGTATTACCATCACTGTATGTGGAGCCGAGCAAGTTTATCGCTTCTTTCAGCGGCAAAATGGACCCGAATTTGGTTCTCACCGCTGCAGATGCTAACCCGAAAGCACAAGGCATCATCGCTGTGGCGGCTATCCTCATTAATGTCATTGTAATTTGCAACATCATTAAGAGAGCAAAAGCACAGGGCATCAACCCCTACAAGCAAGAAGTATTCAAAGGCACCAGAGACTTTGAAGAAGCAATGGCAAGAGCAGAAGAAGTTGCTTAATTAAAGTTAAAACGGTCATTCTCGCAGCAGTGAGAATGACCGTTTTTAGTTATGGGTATAAGGAGTGGGTTAGCGTGAAAGAAACTTTCACGCAATGAATAGTGAATAGAGAAGAGAGAATAGTGGTGGGCGGGATGCTTGGAGCGCACGCCAGACCCTCTGTCACTTCGTGACGTCTCCCTAACAGGGAGCGCCCGCTCCCGTTCCGCTTCGCTCTAATAAATAAGAGATTAGATTAATGCACTTTGTTTTAGCAGGCAGTATTTGCGGCTTAACATTTAAAATAGCTGTTAATTAATTGCCCCTTACTCTCCTCCAAACCGACCTGCTCAAAGCAAGATGCTCCGAGCAGGTTTTTGATTTTCTCAAAAACGGTTGGAAGAATGAAAGGAAATAAATCGAGTAGGGCGGAATTAACCGCCCTCTCACACCACCGTGCATGCCGTTCGGCACACGGCGGTTCAATTCAAAATTAAATATGTACTTTTTGATA
>CADBJA010000088.1 GCA_902794945.1 Oscillospiraceae bacterium | reverse complement strand
ATGAAAAGATAATATCTATTATGCGCATATTTAAGCCAATCTTGGATTAAAACCAAACAAATACAATCAAGTGCGAATGTGTCGCCCTTAATTATTCATTATTCATCATTCATTATTCATTAAATAGGGATTGGGAGAGGTCGCAAGACCTCTTTTTGAGTATTCCCGCAAGCAACCCGCTGCCCGTAAGGGCGCACAGCACATCGCAAAAGGTATCATAATCATTTTTTAAAAAGCCCTGCACGGTGGTGAGGGTGAAGGGTATATTTTCTTTTATGAAAGAAGCGGCGGCTTCTTGCGTATTGCCGATGCCGAACTCCGCTAACACCGAGCGGGCGGCAAGCGGAATGTTTTTGCCGACCGAGAAAGCGCAAAATTCATAAATTTCCCACAGTGCCGCGATGCCGGCACAAAATAAAATGCTGCACAGTACAAACATTCCGCCGCTTAGAGGAATGTGTTTTTTCTTTGTATAATCATACACAAACAGCGTGCAAACAAAGCCGCTGAAAAAATGAATGAGGCTGTCAAACCAACCCACATACTCAAACACACTGCAAATGGAACCGACCACCCCGGCAAGTAACAGAAAAGATTGAAACGAAAGGGCGGCATAGGTGCGGGTGAGTTTAAAAACTCTCGGCAAAAAGGTGAGCGCGGCAATCGCGATACATTCTGCCGCTTTCACGAGCGCGCGTGTATCGCCGGCGGTAAAGTATCTGATAAGAAAATAGAAAAAAAGCACGGCACAGGCAAGCCGCACGGTAAGTTTTAACGCTTCTTCGGCGGTAGAGAGAGGATTCTTTTTTAAAACAGGCACTTGTATCATATCATTAGTTTATACGCACTTCAAAAAAACATAATTGTAAAATATTACAATTTTTTGATATCTTTTTTATTTTCTATTGCAAAATAATTTATAAATCTATATAATATACTCGTATCATTTTGTAATACGCAGGGCAAAATCTTTATTTTGCTCAAAACATGAAAGGAGTACTTACAATGACGATTTCACAAGAAGTACAAAATATGTGCCCCGTAGCGCAAGGCGTGGCTCATGGTGCTGCTCCCATTCCGGAAGAAGCAAAATGGGTGCAGGCAAAGCAAATCAGCGATATTTCCGGTTTCACACACGGTATCGGCTGGTGCGCACCGCAACAGGGTACTTGCAAATTAACCCTCAATGTTAAAGAAGGCATCATTCAAGAAGCCCTCGTAGAAACCATCGGTTGCTCGGGTATGACCCACTCCGCTGCCATGGCTTCCGAAATTCTGCCCGGCAGAACCATTTTAGAAGCACTCAACACTGACCTTGTGTGCGATGCGATTAACACCGCTATGAGAGAGTTGTTCTTACAGATTGTTTACGGTAGAACCCAGTCCGCTTTCTCTGAAGACGGTCTTGCGATCGGCGCAGGTCTCGAAGACCTCGGTAAAGGTTTAAGAAGCCAAGTCGGTACCCTTTACGGCACCCTCGAAAAAGGTCCGCGTTACCTTGAAATGACCGATGGTTATATCACCGGTATCGCACTGAATGAAGATGATGAAATCATCGGCTACAAGTTTGTAAACTTCGGCAAGATGATGGACTTCATCAAGGGCGGCGACGATGCGAACACCGCTTTCGAAAAAGCACAGGGACAATACGGCAGAGTGGATGATGCAGTGCGCGTTATCGACCCGAGAAAAGAATAAGGGAGGATTTGAACATGGCTTTATTTGAATCATATGAAAGAAGAGAAAAGCAAATCCTTGCTGTTCTCGAAAAGTACGATATTAAATCAATCGAAGAGTGCAGAGATATCTGCCAAGCAGCCGGTTTTGATCCTTACAAAATTGTAGAGGGCATTCAACCGATTTGCTTTGAAAACGCAAAGTGGGCGTATACCGTCGGTTGCGCTATCGCTGTTAAGAAAGGCGCTGCCCGCGCTGCCGATGCGGCTGCCGCTATCGGTGAAGGCTTGCAGTCTTTCTGCATTCCCGGTTCCGTAGCCGACCAAAGAAAAGTAGGTCTCGGCCACGGCAACCTCGGCAAAATGCTTCTTGAAGAAGAAACCGAGTGTTTCGCATTCCTTGCCGGTCACGAATCTTTTGCCGCGGCAGAAGGCGCTATCGGTATTGCCGAAAAAGCAAACAAAGTCAGAACCAAGCCCTTAAGAGTTATCTTAAACGGTCTTGGTAAAGACGCTGCACAGATTATTGCCAGAATCAACGGTTTCACTTATGTAGAAACCAAAATGAACTACTACACCGGCGAAGTGGAAGAAGTATTCCGCAAGGCATACTCCACCGGTCTTCGCGCAAAGGTAAACTGCTACGGTGCAAACGATGTTAGCGAAGGTGTGGCAATTATGAAGAAGGAAGGCGTGGATGTTTCCATTACCGGTAACTCCACCAACCCGACCAGATTCCAACACCCCGTTGCAGGTACCTACAAGAAGGTTTGCAACGAAGAAGGCAAAAAGTACTTCTCCGTGGCTTCCGGCGGCGGCACAGGCCGTACTTTGCACCCGGATAATATGGCTGCCGGCCCCGCTTCTTACGGTATGACTGACACTATGGGCAGAATGCACAGCGATGCACAGTTCGCAGGTTCTTCTTCCGTACCGGCTCACGTAGAAATGATGGGCTTAATCGGTATGGGTAACAACCCGATGGTTGGCGCAACGGTTGCTTGCGCAGTAGCTGTCAGCGAAGCATTAGGCAAATAAATCAAAATTATATATTGTATTCTGTAGGGGAGGGCTTCCACGCCCTCCCGTTTTTCGACACATCATTTACGGCTTTTCGCCTATGATGTGTCTAATTTTTATAATAAGCACTTGATTTTTTTAGAAATATATTTTATAATTAAACCAAGAACAAAGAAATTTGTTTTTGAATATATTTATAATGAAAGGAGATAATATTAATGCAGACTTCTGTAACGAATGGAACAAGTGCAATGAATTATAAAAGTATAAAAATCTCCGAAAAAAGGCAGATTACAATTCCTAAATCAATATACACCGAGCTCGGCTTTTCAGATAGGGCACAATGCACCATAAAGGATGGAGCTTTGGTAATAACCCCTGTTCACTCCTCTGATGGTGAATTTGCATCTGAAATTTTAGCCGATTTAATTCACGCCGGCTATGAGGGTGAAGAATTGCTCCGCAAGTTTAAGGAGATGCAAGGTAAAGTTAGACCTGCTGTTAACAAAATGCTAAAAGAGGCTCATATGCTTGCCGAAAGCACCGAAAAGGACGATTTCAACGAAATCTTTGAACAGGAGGACTAAAAATGCTCGAAGTCAGATTTTTGCCTCCTGCAAAAAAATATCTAAAAAAGATAAAAGATAAAAACCTTAAGGACTTGTATAAAAAAGCAATTATTGAAATTAGAGAGGACTACACCGTAGGAAGTTTGAAAAGCGGCGACCTTTCAGGAATATACGGCTACGATATTTTTTATAACAAGACAAATTATGAACTTGCCTACACTCTTGAAGAAGTCGGCGATAAAGTAATTGTGGTGATTATGGCGGGCACTCGAGAGAATTTTTATGACCAATTAAAAAGATATATGTCCTAATTGATAATGTATTTAAGACACATCACTTTAAGCTTTTGCCCGTGATGTGTCTTGTTTTTTGCAAACAAATAGTTGAGTTTTTTTAATACATATGATACAATAAAAAAGCCAAACAAATTTAATATTGTTTTACCATTTATTGGTGTGTATTTTTATACCTTTGATAAAAATGCATGCTCTATTTTTGGCATACCTTTAAATGGTAAATGTTAAATTTGTTTGGCGACAGTTGAGTCATGTGTTTTTTGTGCGTATGGCTTCAGCTGTGCGCATTTTTTGTTTTAGAGAAAGGAGAGCAAACCAAAACGAACTGAACAATAAACAATCTGCATAGAATTTATAGTAATGCTTTAAAAAGGAGAAAAAATGGAAGAAAAAATTATTGCTAAAAGTAAATTAAAAGACCCTAAAAAATTTTGTATTTTGCTGCCGACAATTGCGTTGGCTCTCATGATTTTATTTGATTTGATAGTGACAATTATGGATTATAATAGTCCGGTGTGGGACGGTAGCCGAGATTTTTCGAAGGCGTTATCTTACGGCTTTGGCGGGGGTAACGGTATGAATACAATATTCTATGTGATTATCATTGTCCTTGTAATCGCTGCAATCGTTTTCTATAAGTTGTTTTCTAAAATAGAACTTACCGTGACAGATAAAAGAGTTTATGGTTATGATAGTTTTGGAAAACGTGTTGATTTGCCTCTTGATTCCATTACGGCAATCGGAACAACAAGAAGTTTTAGCGGTCTTGCCGTTACTACGGCTTCAGGCTCAATTAAATTCATTATGCTGAAGAATAGGGATGAATTGCATAAAGCAATCAGCGATTTGCTTATTGAGCGTCAAGGTAAAGAAAAATCGGTTTCAACGATAATAAAACAAGAAACGCCTCAAAGCAATGCAGACGAACTTAAGAAATTTAAAGAACTTCTGGATTCGGGCGCGATTACCCAAGAAGAATACGATGCAAAGAAAAAAGAATTATTGGGTTTATAAATAATGAGAGGGTTTTCGCTTTTGATTCCCGTCGTGCCGGCTTTTTTGCTTCTTGACAGCGGGCAGCTGATTTATTATAATCCCCTTAATGGGTGCATCAACTAACATGGATGATGTGACTAACAGAATAGCTGTTTTATTGAGAATTGGCTTGTGTGCGTATCTGTTTGCCTATGCGCAGCAGAGGCGAACCAGCAACCGCAGGTTGCACGTGGAAATGATGGGCTTAATCGGTATGGGTAACAACCCGATGGTCGGCGCAACAGTTGCTTGCGCGGTAGCTGTCAGCGAAGCATTGGCAAAATAAACCAAGAAATACATATTTCGTTTTGTACGAGAGGGCGTTTACGCCCTCCCGTTTTCAGGCACATCACTTGCGGCTTTTCGCCCGTGATGTGTCTGATTGTTTTTGTGTTGTTTTTTTAAAATCAAGGATTGACTTTTATGCCGATATTTTATATAATTATAGGCACAAAGGTCAGGTGATATGATGACAAAGTTTGAACAACTTGAAATGATGACGAAAAAAGGTAATGGATATTTTATTATTGCCGAAGCCGTAAAAAGTGGCATTTCAAAGCAGTACATCAGTGAATTTGTTAAAAAGAAAAAAATGGAGAAAGCAGCTCCGGGAATTTATGTTCAAGAAAATGTTTGGGTTGACGAGCTTTATATTATCAGTTTAAAAACGAATGTTGTTTTTTCGCACGAAACGGCATTGTTTCTTCACGAATTAACAGAGCGAGAACCAAACCGGGTTTCTTTAACAATAGGGAAAAAATACGGTGGTGACCGATTGAGAAAGAGAGGATATCGCGTTTACACGGATACAAGGGATATGTTCGATGTCGGTAAAACAACTATTGAAACGGTTCACGGTAATAGCGTTCCCGTTTATGATATTGACAGAACCATTTGTGATATTATTAAAATCAAAGACAAACTCGATATTCAAGTGTTTCGGTTTGCGATGAAAGAGTATACGAGGCGTAAGGATAAAAATCTGCATCATTTAATGCAGTATGCAAAAATGATGAAAATGGAAAATAAAGTCAGATTATATACCGAGGTAATGCTATGATTAAAACAACAAGGCAACTGAAAGATAAAATCAATAATATGTCGGGTGGTAGCGCTCAAAAGGCACAAACACTGTTTCGCAACTATTTGATGGAACGATTTTTAGAAAGAGTTTCACTCTCGAAGTATAAAAATAAATTCATCCTCAAAGGCGGAATGTTGGTTTCATCACTTGTCGGGCTTGATATGCGTGCAACTATGGATATTGATACAACACTGACATCTCTGAATTTGACACCGGATGATGCAAAAAAGATGATATCCGATATTATCAATGTTCCTGTTGATGATAATGTTGTATTTGAAATTGTGAGTGTGCAAACCATTATGGATGAATCGGATTATCCCGGAATCAGGGTGGGAATGAATGCATATTTTGAAAATGCAAGGCAGCCGATTAAAATTGACATTTCAACAGGTGATGTGATTACGCCTTGTGCAATTAAATATGATTATGCACTGATGTTTGAAAATTGAGCAATTACTGTCATGGGTATAAGGAGTCGAACCTTTCAGGTTTTGGTTGCCTCTTTTTCACTACTGCTTCGTTAAAAAGCCTCACAATGCGTCAGCATTGCCTCGTCTTTTGCCTTGCAGTAGTGAAAAATAGGCTAACCAAAACTGCGAAGCATCTCTCGCGCAGGAAGTTTTGTGCTAATTTGCTTGATATTGATGCCGCTTGG
>CADBJA010000087.1 GCA_902794945.1 Oscillospiraceae bacterium | reverse complement strand
ACTTCTTCTACATCAAAAACACTAACAGCGATTATCTCGCGCCCACCACAAGCACTTTCGGTCTTGTGTTTGAAGCCATCGTTATTGTGATGTGCTTCACCGCAGGTTCCGCACTTGTGATGTGGCTCGGCGAGCAGATTAACGACCGTGGCATTGGTAACGGTATCTCCATCATCTTGTTTGCAGGTATCGTTTCGAGAATCCCCACGCTCATCGCTTCCCTTTGGCAGTTCTTTATCAGAGGCGGCGCTTACTATGCGCTCTCTCCGATTGTTTTGGTTTGCTTCCTTCTGATGATTGCATACATCGTTTGGATGGATAATGCAGAAAGAAGATTACCGATTCAATACGCAAAAAGAGTTGTCGGCAGAAAGATGTATGGCGGTCAATCCACCCATATGCCCATTAAGGTAAATATGAGCGGTGTACTTCCCATCATCTTCGCATCATCTATCCTTTCCATTCCCACAACCATTCAAATGTTTGTGAATGTGAAAGAGGGCAGTTTCTGGGAAGGTTTCTTCAATGTATTCTCTTCCGACCATTGGCCGTATGCCATCATTTACTTTGTACTGATTATCTTCTTTGCATACTTCTATGCAACCATTCAGTACAATCCGGTGGAAATGGCAAACAATTTAAGAAAGAATAACGGTGCTATCCCCGGTATTCGTCCCGGTAAATCTACAAGTGATTATATCGGCAGGATTATCAACAGAGTGACTCTTCTCGGCGCTTTATTAATCAGCGTTGTGGCACTCTTCCCGATACTCTTCCAACTCGGTACATCCGCAGCAGGCGTAGAAATGCAGATTTCTATGGGCGGTACATCACTTATCATCGTAGTAGGTGTAGCACTTGAAACCGTGAAGCAGCTTGAAAGCCAGATGATGATGCGTCATTACAAAGGTTTTCTTGACTAATCAGAGGTAAAGTTATGAATCTTATCTTTTTAGGCGCTCCCGGCGCAGGTAAGGGCACGCAGGCTGAGGTAATCAGCAAGAAGTTAAATATCCCTACCATTTCAACAGGCAACATTATTCGTGAAGCTCTTAAGAACGGCACGGAAATGGGCTTGAAAGCAAAAGCGTATATCGAAGCAGGCAAACTGGTTCCGGACAGTGTCGTCATCGGCATTATCCAAGAGAGACTTGCGAAGGACGATTGTGCCGGCGGTTTCATTTTGGACGGTTTCCCGCGTACTATTCCGCAGGCGGAAGCGCTGGATGACATGGGCGTAAAAATTGATAAAGTAGTAGAAATTCAGGTGGATGATGAAACCATCATCGGCAGAATGAGCGGCAGAAGAGTTTGCTCTAAGTGCGGCGCCTCTTACCACATTGCCAACAAGCCTCCCAAGGCAGAAGGCATTTGTGACAGTTGCGGCGGCGAGCTCGTTCAAAGAAAGGACGATGCGCCCGAAACCGTGCTTGACAGGCTTGAGGTTTACCACACACAAACCGAGCCGTTAAAGGATTTCTACGCGAAGAAAGGTATTCTTCGCACGGCGGACGGTACTCTCGGTATTGAAAAATCTATCGAGGCTACCCTCAGCGCATTGGAGGATTAAGCATGATAGTGCTCAAAACTGCAAGAGAATTAGAGCTGATGAAAGAGGCTTGCTATATTTCTGCAATGGCACTCAAAAAAGCAGGGGAGGCTGTGGAGCCCGGTGTTTCTACGGCAGAGATTGATAAAATCGCTTACGATTACATCATCTCACAAGGGGCAACACCGAACTTCCTCCATCTGTATGACTTTCCTGCTACAGCATGCATATCCATAAATAATGAAGTTATTCACGGCATACCGAGCAAGAAGCGTATCATCAAAAACGGTGACATCGTTTCCATAGACCTCGGTGCCGCGATTAACGGCTTCAACGGCGATAACGCCTATACTTTCCCCGCCGGAGACATCTCTCCTTCGGCGAAGCGGCTGTGCGAGGTGACCGAACAAAGCCTGTATAAAGGCATTGCGAAGGCACTCGCCGGGGCAAGAATCGGCGATATCGGCGCCGCGGTGCAAGAGCACTGCGAGGCGGCAGGTTACGGCGTTGTGCGTGACTTTGTCGGTCACGGAGTCGGTAAAAAACTTCACGAAGATCCAAGTGTACCTAATTTCGGTACTGCCGGCAGGGGCGTAAGGCTTTTACCGGGTATGACCATTGCCATAGAGCCCATGATTACTGCGGGCGGCTATGCGGTCAAACAGTTATCGGATGGATGGACAATTGTAACAGCGGACGGTTCTTTGGCGGCTCACTTCGAGCATACCATTGCTATCACTAAAGACGGTCCCGTCATTATGACAAAGATTTAGTAATCTTTTCATTACACAAATCGCATAAATGGCTTGCATCTTTCTCGCCGGACTGCTTAAAATGTTTTGTGAATACACAAAGTATGCACTGCACCATTTTAAACACCCCGACAAAAAATCTGACTGCGCAATTTATTGTGATTTGGTAATGACAGATTACCGAGAGACCAGTGGCAAAACCACAAGGAGTAATTTATATGTCAAAATCTGATATGATTGAAATTGAGGGTACAGTTATTGAGGCTCTGCCGAACGCCATGTTCAGTGTAGAGTTGCAAAACGGACACAAAATATTAGCTCATATTTCGGGTAAACTTCGTATGAATTATATTCGCATTTTACCCGGCGACAAAGTAACGGTTGAAATGTCCCCCTATGATTTGTCAAGAGGCAGAATCACTTGGAGAACAAAGTAAACGAAGGAGGTATTTAAATGAAAGTTAGACCTTCAGTAAAGAAGATTTGCGACAAATGCAAAATCATTAAGCGCAAGGGCAAAGTCATGGTTATCTGTGAAAATCCCAAGCATAAGCAGCGTCAAGGCTAATTGACAGCGTATTAAATGGAGGTGCATTAAATGGCACGAATTTCTGGTGTCGATCTTCCGAGAAATAAGAGGATCGAAGTAGGCTTAACCTACATCTATGGTATTGGTCCGAAGATTGCAAAGGACATCATTGAGGCGACAGGCATTAACCCTGATACCAGAGTGAATGACTTAACCGAGAATGAAGTTTCTTTAATCCGTGACTATATTGAAGAAAATGTAACAGTGGAAGGTGATCTTCGCCGTAACACTGCATACGACATTAAGAGACTTATTGAAATCGGCTGCTATCGTGGTATCAGACATCGTAAGGGTTTACCGGTAAGAGGTCAAAACTCCAAAACCAATGCTCGTACCAGAAAAGGTCCCAAAAAGACTATAGCAAACAAGAAGAAGTAAGTCAGGAGGTAAAAAAATGGCAGCAAAAGGTTCAAGAAAAACCACTTCTCACCGCCGTGTTAAAAAGAACATTGAAAGCGGTGCAGCGCACATTCAGTCAACCTTCAATAATACTATCGTAACAATCACTGATACACAGGGTAATGCTGTATCATGGGCAAGTGCAGGCGAGCTTGGTTTCAAGGGCTCTCGTAAGTCCACACCGTTCGCAGCACAACAGGCAGCGGAGACTGCAGCTGCTGCCGCGATTGAACATGGTATGAAAACAGTTGAAGTATATGTTAAGGGTCCCGGTCAGGGCCGTGAATCAGCTATCCGTGCGTTACAGACAGCCGGTCTTAACATCACCATGATTAAAGATGTAACACCGATTCCGCACAATGGCTGCCGTCCGCCTAAGCGCAGACGTGTTTAATCTTAACGGAGGTAAATGTAAATGGCAAGATATACTGGAGCAGTATGTAAGCAATGCCGTCGTGAAGGCAAAAAGCTTTTCTTAAAGGGCGACAGATGCTACACCAATAAATGCGGTTTTGAACGCCGTTCATATGCTCCCGGTCAACATGGCCAGGGCAGGAAAAAGAATTCCGAATACGGTATTCAGCTTCGTGCAAAGCAGACTGCAAGAAGATACTATGGTATCCCCGAAAAGCAGTTCCATAAGTATTTTGTAATCGCCGAGAAAAAAGTCGGCGTAACGGGTGATAACCTGTTAAAAATTTGTGAAAGCCGTTTAGACAATGTTGTTTATTCAGCTTCTTGGGGTAAGAGCCGTTCTCAGGCAAGGCAACTTGTTACTCACGGTCACTTTACCGTTAACGGTAAGGCTTGTGATATTCCTTCCCGTCTTTTGAAGGAAGGCGACGTTGTAGCCATCAAAGAGACCAGCACTCAAAAGAACGAATTCAAGGCAATGCTTGAAGAAAATGCATCCCGTCCCATTCCGCAATGGTTAACAGTGAACGGTACAACCGCTAAGGTGGAAAGACTTCCCGAAAGAGAAGAAATCACTGTGCCTGTTGAGGAACACCTTATCGTCGAGTTCTACTCTAAATAATCCTAACAATAGCATTTATATTATTAGTATTATTCGTTTTATTTTCGACAATTTAAATTTTAAGGAGGCTTTCGCATGATAAATAAGCCTACAATCGAAGCTCTCGATTTAGCTGCTGATGGAACTTATGGTAAATTTGTATTGGAACCGCTTGAAAGAGGTTTCGGTACCACACTTGGTAATAGTTTAAGAAGAGTGCTGTTATCTTCTCTTCCGGGCTATGCCATCACATCCATTAAAATTGATGGTGTGCTTCATGAGTTCTCCACCGTCCCCCATGTAAAAGAAGATGTGACCGAAATGGTTCTCAACTTCAAAGATGTGATTCTTAAAATCCATTCGGGTGACGATAAAATTGCATACATTGATGCAGTAGGCCCGTGTGAAGTAAAGGCAGGGGATATCAGAACCGATTCCGATGTGGATATTTTGAATCCCGACCTTCACATTGCAACTCTCGAAGAGGGCGCTCACCTCAACATTGAGCTTACCCTCGGCAAAGGTCGCGGCTGGGTTACAGCAGAACGCAACAAGCAAATTTTAGAGCCGGCAATCGGTGTAATTGCGATTGATTCTATTTATACACCTGTATTGAGAGTCAACCACACAGTTGAGAACACCCGTGTCGGTCAGATTACAGATTATGATAAACTTTCTTTGGAGATTTGGACCAACGGTACCATTTCCGCCACAGAAGCTGTATCATTAGGGGCCAAAATCCTCAACGAGCATCTCAATCTCTTCATCGACTTGTCCGATGAAACATATGATACGGAGATTTTGGTTGAGCACCCTGACAATTCAAAAGAAAAGGTTCTCGAGATGACCATTGAGGAATTTGACTTAAGCGTGCGTTCCTTCAATTGCTTAAAGAGAGCTGGCATCAATACAGTAGAAGATCTCATCAGCAGGTCGGAAGATGATATGATGAAGGTTAGAAACCTTGGCAGAAAATCATTGGATGAAGTGGTCGGTAAGCTCGCACAACTCGGCTTAACCCTTCGTCGTGATGAGGACTGAGAACGAATCTAAAATCCGGTAAAGGAGGAATTTCTAATGCCTGGTAGCAGAAAATTAGGTAGAAAGTCAGATAGCAGAAAAGCAATGCTTCGCGCTATGGTCACTTTCCTTATTGAAAATGGCAAAATTGAAACCACCGTTACACGCGCTAAGGAAGTTCGTTCCGTAGCAGAGAAATATATCACTCTTGCAAAGAACGATACTCTTCATAATAGAAGACAGGCACTTGCTTTCATTACGAAAGAAGATGTTGTCAAAAAGTTATTTGAAGAGACCGCGCCGAAGTATAAAGATGTAAACGGCGGTTACACCCGCATCATTAAAACAGGACCGCGCCGCGGTGATGCCGCAGAAATGTGCATCATCACCCTCGTGGATCCCGATGCTAAAAAATAAAAAATTCAGCCGGTGTGCGAAAGCACACCGGCGTTTTTTTATTTAAGGCGGAATGCGGAATTCGGAATGTGGAATTGAAGGTGGCAACGCATAGCGTTGCAATTATAATAATTTAGAATTTTGAATTTTGAATTTTGAATTATGGGCGGGGCACCCGCTCCCGATTTTAAGGCATAATTCATAAGGCACAAGTAGGCTCGCTATGCTCGCAGAGAATAGAGAAAAGAGAAGAGAGAAGAGTGATGGGCGGGACACCCGCTCCCGTTTCGCTTCGCTCTAATATTTGATGAATGTAAATATGATGTTTTCATCTTAACCGATTTACATCGCCCCGATTTGCCTCCCTTGTGTAAAGGGAGGGGGACCGCGTAAGCGGTGGAGGGATTGTCAAATTCAGGGGAGATGTCGGCAAAGCCGACAGAGGGGTAGTCAATTTAAGGCACAAGGCACAAGTAGGGGCGGATACCATCCGCCCGAAAGAAGATAAATTCTAATTTGTCGTAGAATCCTATTAGCTTATTGGCTAATTAGTTTGTTGGCGAGTGGGCGACACACCCGCTCCCGTTCCGCTACGCTCTAATATTTGATGAAAAAAAGATTAGGATTTTTTCCTAATCTTTTTTCATTGAAGGTATTAATAT
>CADBJA010000086.1 GCA_902794945.1 Oscillospiraceae bacterium | reverse complement strand
GTCGTTCACAAGGCTTTGCCTTGTTCGGTAAAATCAAGTGCGAATGTGTCGCCCAATCGCTAACCGCTAACTGCTGCCTGCTATCTGCTTAAATTCTAAAAAAGCAACTCACCTGCTGTGAGTTGCTTTTTTGTTTATCTGACAATCAGTTCTTCTCTGCCGGCGCCGGTACCGATAAACTTAATCGGCACACCGGTGAGTTCTTCAATGCGCTTTAAATACACTTTTGCCTTTTCGGGCAGTTCCTCAAATGTGGTTGCGCCGCCGATTTCAAAATCGCCCTCAAATTCTTCATAAATCGGCTTGCAGGTTTCTTGGAATTTGGCATTGGTGGAATAGTTTGTGATGCGCTCACCGTTATAATCATACGCCACACACAGTTTAAAGCGCGGCAATTTGCCAATCGTATCCAAATGGTTGATGGCAAGCCCTGTAATGCCATTTACCTTTACAGCGTAGTTCAGCGCTACCAGGTCTAACCAACCGCAACGGCGCGGGCGCTTGGTGGTGGCACCGTACTCATGCCCCAATTCCCTGATAGTATCGCCAATTTCGTTGTTCTGTTCGGTAATATACGGGCCCTCTCCAACGCGTGAAGAATAGGCTTTCATCACGCCGTAAACCTCGCCGATATCGTGGGCGGAAAGGCCTGTACCTGTACACACCCCGCCGACGGACGGGCTCGAAGAAGTCACAAACGGATAGGAGCCGAAGTCAATATCCAACAGTGTTGCCTGGGCGCCTTCGCACAACATTGTCATATCTTTCGCCAAACAATCGTGCAACAGATTAATCGTATCGCACACATACTTTCTCAAGTAATCGGCAAGCGGTTTGTACTCGGCAATAATCGCCTCGGCATCCGACTCCTGCCAACCGTTGGCTTTAAAAATAATGTTTTTATTCTTTACATTCTTGCGCACCTTTTCTTCAAAGGTATCGCCGATAAGGTCTTCCATACGAATGGCGCAACGCTCATATTTATCACAATAGCACGGACCGATGCCTCTGGCAGTGGTGCCGATTTTATCACCGGGGGCGCGCTGTGCCTCAAGCATTTTATCCATCTCAATGTGGTACGGCATAATCACGCTTGCCTTATCGCTGATGCGCAGGTTATCAATCGAATAACCGTCTGCCCGCAGTACCTCTAATTCCTCAATAAGCACGCGCGGGTCAATCACTACGCCGTTACCGATGACGGCAAGGGTGCCGGGGCTTAAAATACCGGACGGTGCGAGGTGAAACGCATATTTTTTGCCGTTTACTTTGATGGTGTGCCCCGCATTGTTACCGCCGGAACAGCGCACGGTAACATCTGCCTTGGTTGCGAGATAATCAATGACTTTGCCTTTGCCCTCGTCACCGAAAAAAGTGCCGAGAACGATATCTATTTTTGACATTCTAACGTCTCCTTTATATAAATATTCATAACTTAGTTATTATACTATATTCAACAAAATGTGTCAAACCGTGCGAGAATGTATATTATTGCATTTTGCGTGCACCAAGACAAGCGAGACAAGGGGACGGTTCCTCTGTCTTGCAAGAGAACGAGACAGAGGAACCGTCCCCTTGTCTTGAAATGTGTCAAACTATGCGGGAATGTATATTATTGCATTTTGCGGGCAAACTGATAACGGCAAATACCGAAATCACTTCTATAAGGAGCATTAGAATGAGTAAGAAAAATAAACGCAACAACAACCGCAATATTGTAGAAGAACTTTCCCGCAACCTGAGCGAGAGTGCAAGGGAACCTATCCCGACCGACATCGACGGCGCTTACACCGGTTCTCCGGTTTCTATCGAGGACGATATGCCGGTGCAGGATGCGGACGACCTTTAGCGTGAAAGTTCCTTTCACGCAGTGAATAGAGAAGAGAGAAGAGTGAAGAGTGGTGGGCGGGACACCCGCTCCCGTTCCGCTACGCTCTAAAAGCAATAAAGGGGACGGTTCTGTTTATTGAAAAAATCAATAAACAGAACCGTCCCCTTTATTGCTTTCTGTCAACTGTCAACTGTATAGACCTACTTTTTTGCTTCGGAGCAAATCCAATCGGTGCCTTCTTTGAGGTGGATTTTGACATCGTGGAAACCAGCTTTGCTGAGCAATTGCTCAAACTGTGCGGGTGTGGGGTTAAACAGATGAAAACGCTCAATATTTTGCCGGGTGGTTGCATCTAAATCGGGTTTGCCGTAAATATCGGCAATGATGAGAAATGTACCGCCCGGTTTTAACACACGCCTGACTTCTTTTAAATCCGCCTGCGGATTCCCCCAAAAGTAAAATGACTCTACGGTAGTGATGCCGCCGAAAGTATCATCGGCAAACGGCAGACCCGAAACCGAGGCTTCGAAAACCTCCATATTACCGCTTTCGATATTTGTTTTATTAAACGCTTTGGAGGTTTCGACCGATACGGGTGAATAGTCAATGCCGTACACCTTTCCGGTGGTAAGTGCCGCCAATTTATGCAATGTGGCACCGCCGCCGCAACCGATATCCAAGAGGGTATCGGTTTTATTATTGTGTAAAAAACCAAGCGCCCAGCGCGTGAGCGCATCATGGCTCTGATTCATTCTATCCAACATCTGTGCACCGGCTTCGCCCTGCGGTTTGGCGGGGTTGCCCTCAATCGTGACTTCCATTTGTGTTTTTTCGCTCATACCCATAATCCTTTCTGCCCGGTTTAAGATTCTTCTACTATTTTGCCCGTGATGTGTTCAGGCGTAAGTGCAAATACCAAAGTGCCTTTGCCGAACTTTTCAATTTCGCGGTCAATGTACGCTTCATCATCGGTAAACTTATGGCTGAGCCGCCGGCAAAGTGCCATCGCTGTTTCAAAATCTTCCACCGGTTCTAATGTACCAAACACAATCACACTTTTAATATTGAGCGCCCAATTGTCGTGTTCTTGATACCCTTCATCATACACACAAAAGGAAGCTTTGTTGTGCCTGTTCATCGCATCAATTTTATGCCCGGCTTTACCGGAATGAAAATAGAGTTTGCCGCTCTCGCTGTCATAAAAATGGTTGATCGGCAGTGCATAGGGGTAATCGTCATCACCAAGTACCGCCAATACGCCGCGCTTTTGTTCGGTTAACAGGCGGATACATTCTTCTTTAGGCAACGCGCGCTTTTTGCGCGCCACTTCTCGAAATGCCACTATAAAATCTCCTTTATCTCTATGAGTTTGTTGATTTCATAATCGGGGCAGAGCCCGGATGTATTTTCTTTTCTCTTGCGGTTATACCACACGGTTTGAAAACCGGCGCCGATACCGCCCGCAATATCACTGCGCAAACTGTCACCGATGATGATACACTCCGCAGGCTGTATTGTCTCTGTTTTATCCCGATTCAGTTGCGCCAATGCCCGCTCGAAAAAGGCGTTTTCCGGTTTGGAAACACCCACTTTTTCGGAAATAAAGTGTGCATCAAAATACTGTTTTATGCCGCCAACATCCAAGCGGTGCAATTGTTGTTCATACGGACCGTTGCTTGCGGAACAAACGATATATTTTTGCGACAGGTATGAGAGCATCTCTTTCGTGCCGTCAATGAGAATGGCACTATCCCAAATATGCGCTCTAAAATAGCGTTCAAAGGTAACACCGTCAAATGAAATACCCAGTGCTTCAAACACCTTGTTAAATCGGATTTTTTCAAGCCCCGCAAAATCAAGGGTACCTTTTTCAATGTTATCCCACAGGGCGTTATTAATGCGCTCAAATACCGTGAACATATGCGGCTCATACGCCTTTAAACCGAAGTGCCGAAAGCCCTCGCACATCGTTTGCTTCACATAGGCATCAAAATCGAGCAAAGTATCATCAATATCAATAAAAACGGCTTTAATCATCATTCCTCTTTTCTAAAATATCGGCAATCGCGCCGAGTTTTTCGCTGACCAATTCCCGGTAGGCACTTTCCTCCTCTGCCACCACGGCTCTGTGTGCCGCAATATCGGCGTGCTCGAGTGCTGTCGCCCGCACAAAGCGCAAGTGTGAAAGCGCCTTTTCGGTTTTGATGACGATTTGTTCATATAGTGGACCAATCGTCAGTATTGCAAGCGCCTGTTGCTTGCTTAATAATCCGCTTGTGGTAATGCCCCAAATATCGTAAATGGTATCGTTCGCAATCGGACCGATGATAACATCGTATGCGGGCAGTGTATCCCGATACCCGTTGCGGTTGCGGTAAAGATAGGAAAACCACTTTTCGTTTCTCTCGAAATGCTTTACCTTTAATCCGCTGACATCCAGTTTATATTCATTCAAATAGGTGGTTTTACCCTTTCTCTCACGCGCCCGGCGCATCGAAAATTCCCGATTATCCGACAGGTAAAACCCCTGCGCAAAATCGGCATTCGCACGCCCGAAATGAATATCGGGCTTTTCAATGACATCAAACCCCGTATGGTACAACTGCATCGTTTTCACTGTTCTGCTCCCCATTCTATGACTTGTTCTATGGTCTGTGCCGCTTGTGATAGTCCCTGCACATCAGCCGCAGAGAAGCGCGCGGGCACAGGGCTGTCAATATCCAACACGGCGACCACTTCGCCCGCGCGGTGCAGGGGCAGCACGATTTCGGAACGGGAGGCACTGTCACACGCAATGTGCCCTGCAAAGGTATGTACATCATCTACCGCCTGCACGGCATCTTCCGCCCAAGCAGTACCGCAAACGCCTTTGCCCTTTTCAATTCTAACACAAGCGATGTTGCCTTGAAAGGGGCCCAATAATAAAGCATTGTTTTTGACAAGGTAAAACCCCGCCCAATTCACCTCTTTCAGCGTATGATATAAGAGTGCCGACACATTCGCCATTAAAGCAATGCAATCGGCGGACACTTCGGCAAATGCCTGTATTTGTTTTATTATCAGTGCATAATCTGTCATTTTATTTCTCCTGCAGTATTCTATTACCCAAGATACATTCTAATCAAAAACAGCGCCAGCATATGGAGCGGATAAAAAGCGTAAAAAGCATATTTGAGCACCTTGCCGTGAATAAAACCGCGCTTGCCGTTATATAACATTAACGGAACATACGCAATCACCGGTTTGATACCGAAGGGCAACAGCCCGCTCGCCGCCACGAGCGCTTGAACCAGGCGGTGGTTTTGCAGTGCGTAGACTAACAATATAAATACATACCCCGAATAACTGTAATCCGCACGCAACACGACAGCCACGGCAAAGAGCCCTGCAAGCACCCCTGCCTGTAGCACAAATCGCCCTTTGAATTTTTCATACAGGCAAATGGCGATGTAGCCCAACAACAAGGTAAAAAACACATTTTGTTTTTGAAAAGTAAACCATTTACCGTAAAAAAGCAAATCCCACGGCACTTCCGAGAGAAGTGCAAATATACACAAGTTTAACCCGTAACGCAGTCGGTTGCGGGTGTACCATGCCCCCTCCACTAACAAAAAGGCAAAAATCGGGAATGCCATTCTGCCGATAAAGCGCATCACCCAATACAGTGTAATTTGCTTGCCGAATACACTCAAAAGCACAAAGGCATCGGGTTTTATAAATATAAACCCGATGTGGTCAACCAGCAGACTTATAACGGCAGTCACCTTTAGCGCACTGCCGCTGAAAATTTGCAGTTTTTTGGGGATGACAAACAGCGCTTGCGTTTTTTGAAGCGTGCCGTTTATTTGTTCCGCTATACCGGTATGCGGTTGGTTCATGGTGGCTTTCTCTCTTTCGTCAGGTTAAGAGGGTGTGTGCTAAGTGTTTAACTGTTTGCTTTGGAATGCCTCGGGACTGACCTCCGGCGCAGAATGATACTGTACATCGGTCAGCCTCTCGCACCCGCCGAACGCCCACGCATACACTTTTTGCAGCCCTGTGCCGCCCACTACCTTTTTAAGGTGTTTGCAATCTTTAAACGCAAAGGGCGGAACGGCTTTCAGCATATCGGGCAGAGTGATTTCCTCCAACCCGCAGCGCACAAAGGTATAGCCCCACAGGCGTTCTAAACTTTGCGGCAATGTTAAATGCTTTAAGTTTTCGCACCCGTCAAACACAAACTCGCCGAGGTCTGTGACGGTATCGGGGATGTGTAAAGAAGTGATTTCACGATGCCCTGCAAACACTTTATCACTGATAATGGTAATCGGCTTTTTGGCATAGGTATCGGGGATAAAGACATTCGCTTCATCCCCCTCGTAATGCACCAGAGCATACGAAGCTTCGTCTACATTGATTTGAAAAGTAAAATCTTGCATAGTTCTTCCTTATAAATTCTAATTTAGCGCACGAAGCGCGCTAAATTAGAATTAGTGTTCAGTGTTCAGTGTTCAGTGTTCAGAAGCAGGCGCGAAGCGCATGCCTAAAGCGTTGCAGAGCAACGCGTCGCTAAAAACTAAACACTAAAAAC
>CADBJA010000085.1 GCA_902794945.1 Oscillospiraceae bacterium | reverse complement strand
ATGCCGAAGCGGCAGCCAGATTAGAGAAGAACGGCAAAAACAAACTGGATGAGGGTAAAAAAGATTCCTTATTAAAGCGATTCTTCAACCAGTTAAAAGACCCGATGATTATTATGCTCATCGTAGCGGCAGCCATCAGTTGCGTGACCGGCTTTTTAAAGGGCGAGGGGTTGGATGCCGATGTGTTTATCATCCTCTTTGTTGTTATTGTAAACGCCGTGCTGGGCGTGTACCAAGAGAGCAAGGCAGAGGCAGCGATTGAAGCACTGCAAGAGATGAGCGCGGCAAAATCCAAAGTCATTCGCGGCGGCAAAATGCAAATTGTGCACAGTGAAGACCTCGTTGTGGGTGATGTGATTGTGCTTGAAGCCGGCGATGCGGTTCCTGCCGATGCGAGAATTATCGAGTGCGCATCCATGAAAATTGAAGAAGCGGCGCTGACCGGTGAATCCGTTCCCGTCAACAAGGCAATTAATGCATTGGGGCTCGGCAGTGAAGACGATGTGCCGCTCGGCGACCGTAAAAATATGGCGTATATGGGTTCAAGCGTGGTATACGGCAGAGGTACTGCCGTGGTAACTGCCATCGGTATGGATACCGAAATGGGTAAAATTGCCGATGCGCTTGCCAAAGCGGAAGAGAGCGAAACCCCGTTGCAGTTAAAACTCAATCAGTTATCTAAAATTTTGAGCGTTGTGGTTATTATCATTAGTGTGCTTATCTTTGGTATTCAACTGATTGCCGATGCCATTAACGGCTCTTTGAAGACAGATGCACTGCAAACCGTGCTCGAGTGCTTTATGATTGCGGTATCCCTTGCTGTGGCGGCAATTCCCGAAGGTTTGGCTGCCGTTGTTACGATTGTATTGAGTATCGGCGTGACCAATATGAGTAAGAAAAATGCGGTTATTCGCAAACTCACTGCGGTAGAAACACTCGGTTGTGCACAGATTATCTGTTCCGATAAGACCGGTACTCTTACCCAAAATAAGATGACTGTGGTAGAAGAATATACCAAAGATAAAACACTCCTTGCACAGGGCATGAGCCTTTGTACCGATGTTAAGGTAGAGGGTGAAGAAGTGCTCGGTGAGCCCACCGAAGTGGCACTTGTCAACTATGCTTTGAGTATGGATATGAATAAGAACGACTTACAGGCATCCTATCCGAGAATTGCGGAAGCGCCGTTTGACTCCGGCAGAAAGATGATGTCTACCTTACATACCATCGAGGGCAAAACCGTGCAGTACACGAAGGGTGCGCCCGATGTGGTATTGAGTCTTTGCACCAAGTATTTTGACGGTGAAAAGGCAGTCGCGTTAACGGATGAATTGCGCAAAGGCATTATGGATGCCAACAAAGCGATGGCTGATAAAGCCTTGCGTGTGCTTTGCCTTGCGATGAAAGAGGATGCTACCACATCGTTTAGCGAGCCTGCCGAGATTGAAAACGATTTAATCTTTGTCGGTCTTACCGGTATGATTGACCCGGTGCGCCCCGAGGTGAAAGATGCGATTGTAGAGTGTAACGAAGCCGGAATTCGCCCGATTATGATTACGGGTGACCATAGAGATACCGCCGTTGCTATTGCCAAAGAACTCGGTATTATTGAGGATGAAAGCGCTTCTCTCACCGGTGCGGAACTCTCTAAAATGAGCGATGAAGAGTTTGATGCCAATGTAGAGAAGTATTCGGTTTATGCGCGTGTGCAGCCCGAACACAAAACCCGCATTGTCAATGCTTGGCATAAAAAAGGTATGGTCACTGCCATGACCGGTGACGGTGTGAACGATGCGCCGTCCATCAAATCGGCAGATATCGGTATCGGTATGGGTATTACCGGTACGGATGTTACCAAAAATGTTGCCGATATGGTGCTTTCCGATGACAACTTTGCCACCATCGTGCACGCCGTGGGCGAGGGCAGAAGAATTTATGATAATATTCGTAAGGCGATTCAGTTCTTACTCTCTTCCAACCTTTCGGAAGTGTTGATTATTTTAATCGGTACCGTATTTATGGGATTAATCTTAAAAGGCTTTGGCGTGACCGGTGCGGGCGGTGCATTACTTGCCGGCACGGCAACCACCGTATTGCTTCCCACCCACTTGTTGTGGATTAATTTGGTGACCGACTGCTTCCCGGCACTCGCTTTGGGTCTTGAAAAAGAAGAGCCGAATATTATGAAGCGCAAACCCCGTAAATCGACCGACGGCATCTTTGCACAGGGCATGGGTATCGATGTACTCTACCAGGGTATTATTGTTACCATTTTAACCCTTGCCGCTTATGTTATCGGTTATGTGGATGCGTTCCGCGCAGGGCTTTTGGTAGAAGGTCAAACCTGTACACTGGCAATGACAATGGCGTTCTTGACAATGAGTATGTGTGAGATTTTCCACTCTTTCAATATGCGCGCTCAACGCCAGTCCATCTTCAAACTGCCGACACAAAACTGGGCAATTTGGGGTTCTATGGTACTCAGTTTGCTCTTAACCGGTCTTGTGATTGAAATTAAACCCGTGGCAGCACTGTTCAATTTCTACAACTTAGACTGGAAGCACTACCTCATTGCAATGGGTCTTGCGATTTCCATCATCCCGATTGTTGAAATTGTCAAAGCCATTCAAAGAGCAGCAACCAAAAACAAATAAACTTAATAACAACTCACAAAAGCAGTAGATTTTCTCTACTGCTTTTTTATTTCTGCTAAAGCAAAAGGTAAACGGGGACGGTCCTTTTTTACATTTTAGAGTGTAAACGGGGACGGTTCTTCTTTACATTTTTATGAAAATATGGTAGTATTTATTTGAGGTGATTACTATGGCAAGACAAGCAAGAAAAAAGAGTGCAACAGGGATTTATCATATTATGTTGCGTGGGGTTAACAAACAAATAATTTTTTTAGAAGATGAAGATTACCGTATGTTTATCAGATATTTGGGAATCTGTAAAACAATTAGTGATTTTGAGATTTATGCGTATTGTTTAATGGATAATCATATTCATTTATTAATTCAAGAGAATGACGAACCTATAGCAACAGTGATGAAACGGATAACATGCAGATTTGTATATTGGTATAATACCAAATATGATAGGGTAGGTCATTTATTTCAAGACAGGTTTCGCAGCGAACCGGTTGAAACTGATGAGTACCTTTTCAGTGTAATCCGATATATTCATCAAAATCCCGTAAAAGCAAATATTGTAGATGATTGTTCCGCGTATGAATATAGCAGTTACAATTGGTATTTTAAAAAATCAAAACTAATTAATTCCAAAAGAATTTACAGTTTTATTAACAAAAACCAATTTAAAGAATTGCATAATACCCTTGAAGAAGCAGAAATGCTTGATATGGAGGAAAAAAGAAAGCGACTAACAGACAAAGAAGCAAATAACATTTTTTCATCTATAACCGGGTGTAGTAATATTGATGACTTTAAAAAGGTAGAGAAACTGTTACAAAAGGAATATGTTCAACAATTGAAAACAGAAGGTTGTTCAATCAAACAAATATGTGATTTAAGCGGGCTGACATATGGTCGTGTTTCGAGGTGGTAATTTAATATTGTAATGAGATAAGAAATGTAAAAAAGGACCGTCCCCATTTACACGTCCCCATTTACATTTTTTTGAGGTGACCAAGCAGTAGATTTTCTCTACTGCTTTTATTTTTTAAATAATTGTAGCGTTTTAGATAAACATATGTTATAATATAAAAAACTGTGCATATGAAAGGGCGTTCCCTCTATATGCAAATTTTTTAAAGCAGTTAATTAACAAAGTTAAAAAATATAAAAGGAGTAAAAGTATGAACTTGCAAGTGTTAAGCAAAAAAGCATTGTCACTCGTTCTTGTACTCACACTGGTGTTCTCGTGTATGGTATTTACCGTTCCCTCTGCCGTGGCGGAAGAGGAGGAACAGCCGGTTGAATCGTATTATATGGAGATTGATGTGAACATCATCAATTGTGACAACGGCTATGCGTATGATTTTAAGGGCGCAGATGTCAAAAATCCCGGTTCTTGGTTTGGCGGTGCCGACCAACAGTATAAAGACCAGGGCGGTATTGTGGTTTGGCATACCGATAAAAACGGTAGAGGCTCTAACACGACTGCCGATACCATTGACTTCGGTCCCAACGGCTTAAACTACATTTATAGCGGCGGACCGACAGGTGAGCGTACCATTGCGGGACCGATTGCCGGTTTCCCGACTTCCTTTGCGGTCTATAACAACAATGACCATAACCACTCGATTCTCGGTAGCGGTGATGTAGAGTGGGCGGTTACCGAAATTCGTATTGGCACGGATGAAGACCATATGCAAGCGATTTGGAAGGGTGATTGCCATGTGAAGAATAGAGACGGTGCAAAGCCCACCCGTTACAAAATTGATGTCAACGGTTCCGTGAGAGTGTGGAGTGTGGAAGGTATCAGCGACAGTGATATCGAAACCAACGACTACACCTATGTAAAAAACAGCAAAGGCGCTTATGTGATCAATAAGGCAGACTATGCTTCTTATACAAACAATGTCGAGCCGTGGGAACTGCCTTATGCAAAGAATTTGGTCTATTATTCCGATGCGAAAAATATTTGGGCAGAACGGCTTGAAATTGTGAACGATGAATCCTACTTTGAGCCTCAGTCTGTTGCCTATTGTACCGACCAATACGGCGTGAGAATCAGTGACCCGTATGTGGCTTACGATATCATAGCGTATAACGGTAATGACTATACCGAGAGTGCCGATGTAGATGTCAATTACATCCAAACTGCGGGCGATATTGCCATGGACCAAAAAACCGGTAAAATCACGGCGGCAGCCGGCGGTTTTGTTGCCGGTGAGAATGCAGAGCATATTTACCAAGGGCGCTTAACCTATACCTTTGGCGGCGGCACCTTGGCGTGCACTTCTACGGGTGTGATTGTATACCCGCAAAAGTTGGTGAACTGGAAATATTTTGAAAGCACTTATGAAGCGCAAGCCGCACAAACCGGTTCTGTGACTTCCACTGTTTTATTCGGTAACACGGTAAAGGATACCGATTTTCCGGGTGATGCGGCAGTGAGAACTTATTTTGATAAAGATAATCATTATACCGGCGGCACATTTGCCGATGCCCGCATTACCGAAGATACCGTTCTTGAAATGGCGGGTTATACTCAAGCGGCACATACTTTAACTTCTTATGCTCCGGTAGAAGGGGATGACATCCACCACCATCACCTTTGCGTGTGCGGTTATGCCGTCAGCGACAGCCATACTTGGGACGCCGGCAAAATCACGGAGCCTGCCACTTGCAAACAGGCGGGTGTATTCACTTACACTTGCACCCTGTGTGGCGGCACCAAGAGTGAAACAATCCCTGTTTTAACACATACTTGGGATGAAGGCGTTATCACCAAGCAACCCTCTTGCGGTGTGAGCGGTGTAAAAACCTATACCTGCACCGCGTGCGGCGACACCAAAACCGAACCGATTGCGGCGTTAGAGCACGAGCCGGTATTTTACTCCATAGCGCCGACCGATAAGCACGAGGGCGGTGTCTACTATCAGTGTGAAAACTGCGGCAAATATTGGGGTGCCGTATATAACGATGAAACAGAGGATTATGACATTCCCGATGAAACCCCGCTCGATACAATAGAAGAAGCATTAGCCGCTTCCGACACATTGCCGGCACCGTATTTCAATATTTATACGGATGATACCACCGGCTATGACTATAGCACCAGAGGTGCGGCGTTAAAGTATGTGGACTTAAAACTGCCGAACTACCAACCGTTGCGTTTTACCGAATCTGTCAGAGTGCCCGAAAATGTCAGTTGGCATGTGGGCGAGAGCGGGAATGTGATTACCGATATGGGTATTATCTATTCGCAAACCGACCGCATCGGCAGCATCGAAAACTTTGAAATCGGTAAGCCCGATGTTTATAAAATGAGCGTAAAAGAAAAGAATGAGGGCGTTTACAACGGTTCTAACTGGGGCGGTGTGAGTAAGCACGAAAGTGCCGACGGTACGCACCTTACGATGAATTTGGTTGTCAATGTGCTTCACGCAAACTGGCAAGAGGAATACTGCGCCAGAGCCTATATTACTTATAACTATAACGGCTTTACCTACACGGTGTATGATGAAGGCTTCTCTTCAAGAAGCGTTGCCTTCGTGGCACAAAAGGTTGTGGAAAATCCAAACGAACCGCAATCGGCAAGAGACTATTGCAGACAACAGATTTTAGATAATATTTAATCAAAACACCCTGACCGGCGGTCAGGGTGTTTTGTTAGAATTTAGTAAACTAAATTCTTATTTAGCGCACTAAGTGCGCTAAATAATGAAGAATGAATGATGAATAACTCAACTTTCCCACACGAAAAGTATTAAAAAAACCTTGATATATCAAGGAAAATTAACATAAAAATACAGACAACAGCCTCAAAATATGATA
>CADBJA010000084.1 GCA_902794945.1 Oscillospiraceae bacterium | reverse complement strand
ACTGAAAGTTGCGCTCTCTTATTTGCAATATATCTCAATTGCTTTTGCTGTAAACAGAGCAGTTCCTTCTCCACCATAGCTATCAATGTTTTCGGTAAATTCTCCGCCACTTGCATACATCTTTCCCAGACCTGATAAAATTTCTTTTGTACAGGTGTAATAATTCTCTGTGATGAAATCCTGCAATTTTTTCACCTGTAATTGAACCGTATCACAGGATGTATCTAATTCTTTTATCTTGCCAAACTCTGTAAAAATAAGCATAAAACGATTGATTACATCCTTCTGCTGTGTATCAGACACCCCTTTCGTCTTTTCTTCAAATTCCTGATACTGGGCTATCTGTCCCCATTGTTCCTTTGCACGCTTTGAATAATCTTCCATCTTTTTTTTATCAAATACTTTAAAATACGTCTTATTTACTCCCATCGTTTTTATTCTTCGAGCAAAATCAATCAAATTTTCTATATGTTCCTTCTTCAATACCAAAAGTTCTATTTGCTGCTCTAATACTTTTTCCTTATTAAATTTAGGATTATATATAATATCTTTGATTTCTTTCAGTGGAAATTCCAATTCTCTAAACAATAAAATCTGTTGCAACCTTTCTAATGCTTCTTCATCATACAAACGGTATCCTACCTCTGTATACTCAGTTGGTTTTAACAGTCCGATGCTATCATAGTACTGAAGGGTACGTATACTTACTCCTGTTAGCTTACTTACCTCATTTACTGTCCTCATAGGAATTTCCTTTCCGAATAATGGTCGTTTCACTCCAAAATCCATCTATTTCTTTCAAAATTTCTTCTGCTGGAAGTATTGTTGCGTCAACAATATCTTTTCCAGTTTTATCCAAATAATATTTCACCATATAATATCCGCATGCATACCCAGCACAATAAGGCATACCCACCGGAATATAATTTTGTAATTTTGCCATTTCATCTCCATACATATATGATGTAATATTGTCAAATCCTTGCACTTCTAAAGCGTCCTGGATAAGTGGCTTAATATATTCATTTAACATTTCCTGGTCAGTTTTACTAACCCATGGTCCTAAGTTCTCTTCACCGTAAAGTTTTACTGCAAAATTTTCTGCCAATCCTTCACAAATCATATATTCTGCTAATGATATTTCATTACTCCACTTTATATATTGAAATCTTACATTATGATTCGTCTCATGAGCTAATACAACTGGAATCCTTGTTTTTGTCGTTTCAGAAGGTACTAATGATCCAAATATGTATCCCGGAATTCCACCATCACCACAATAACCATCATTCATCACCGAATAGGGACTTGATGGATCTGCGAGCATCAATGTAAACATATACTCTTTAACCTTCAAATCTATTCCATGTCTAACAAATGTCATAAGAGAGCTTTCAATAGATGCCACGCAATCCGTCCATAACTTTTCATCTGCTAATTCTGCAATATATTTTTGTTCTGTGTCTCCTATTTTTTGTGGCAATAAATATCCTAACATACCGCTTGCCATCACCACATCATATCCGCCAGATTGTTTTGCTTTCAACGGACAGTGATACATATCCCATTTCTTTTCAAATTTTTTCATAAAGTCATAGCGATATATATCATCTTTCTTCTCTAACGATGCATTTGCTATCTTTCGATAAATCTCATCTGATTTTACTATTTCTATTATAAATTCATGCATATCATTTCCTCCTATCGATAAGTACACTTTAAACTATTACGCAACGTAGGAGTCAAGACTTTTTCCAAATATTTATCTGATGAAACTTCAAATCTTCTGTTGCTTCCAAACTCTCCGTAAGCTTGGAATTTATCTCTTACAAACAGTATTCATCAATACAATCATGACCACACAATCAATTAACGTAATTGCAAGAAAAATGTATGCAAGCCTAAATCTCTCTTTACCTCTGCGATATATGCGGTATGTACCTTGAAGCCATATTTAGCTTCTATGTACTCCTTTATCATTTTGTAGGTCACTCGTTCTTTGGGCTTATATTCTTCGGCTCTTTTAGCGATGTTATCAAGCGGAACTTTTCCCTCACCCTCGCCAAACTCAACTTTTACGTTGATATGTCCGTCTGGCTTTTTGTGGGAAAGCAGTACTACCGTCTCGACGTGCGCCGTGCGGGGGAACATATCCGCCGCGCAGGCGCGCACGGCTTTGTAGCCTTTGCTCTCAAACAGTTTTAAATCTCTGGCAAGAGTCGCGGGATTGCACGATACATATACAAGGCGAGAAGCGCCGAAAGAAATAATATTATCTATCGTTTTTTCATCACACCCCTTGCGCGGCGGGTCGATGATGACGCAATCGGCGTGGATGCCCTCTTCCCTTAATATGCGGGTTGCCGCAGCGGCATCGGCGCAAATAAAGCGGGCTTTTTGCATCCCGTTTAATGCCGCATTTTTGCGGGCGTTTTCGACCGCTTCGGGAATGACTTCTACCCCGATTAACCGAGTATTTTCACCGGCCGTGCAAATGCCGATGGTACCGGCACCGCAGTATAAATCAAGCAGCGTTTCCCCTTCGCGCAGGGCGGCATATTCACCTGCTTTTTGATACAGTTTTTCACACATATCGTGGTTGACCTGATAAAAAGATGCTGCCGAAATCATAAATTTTTTACCGCGCAGCGCATCTTCCATTTCATCCGCACCGTAAACCGTTAAAAACTTTTCCCCTAAAATCACATTGGTTTTTTTGGTATTACTATTAATGACAATGCTTTTGATTTGCGGGAAGATGCCGGTTATAAAACGAATAAAGGCATCTTCCCGCGGCAGGTTCTTGCCGTTTAAAACAAGGCACAGGGCAATATGTTCCGCCCCCGCGGTACAGCGCAAAAAAACATGGCGCAACAGCCCCGTATGGGTGATTTCATTGTAAGCGGCAATATGATTTTGTTCTAAAAAGTAAATGACCGCCTCTAAAATTTTGCCGAATACTTCCGGCTCCAGAAAACAGTCTTCACACGCTACCACACGGTGTGAATGCCTTGCAAAAAAGCCGGCAACAATTTTGCCGTTTTCTTCTCGTATCGGGTACTGTGCTTTGTTGCGGTAGCGCTCAGGCGGGAGGGATAAAATACCCTCTGTTTTTAAATTTAATCCGCCGATACGCGCGAGCGCATCATCCACCATTTTTTGCTTTTGCGCCAATTCCGCTTCATAACGCATATGGCGAAACGCGCAACCGCCGCACTGTGCATAAACAGGACAATCCGCCTCCACCCTGTCGGGCGAAGGGGTCAAAATACGGTGTACCTTGGCAAAGGCATAGGTCTTTTTTACCTTTAAAATATGGGCTTCAATCGTATCACCTGCACAGCTCATCGGGGTGAAAACGACCATATTTTCCACTCTGCCGACACCGCTGCCGTCGGAAGAAACCGTATCTATATGTAACTTTACAATATCGTTCTTTTTCATATTCTCACTTTAAAAAATCGGCAGAAACCGTTCTGCCGATTTTTCTATCTTTTTTAAAAATTTAGCCTAAAAACAACAGTTTTAAGAGCATTTGTAATCTGCCGATTACGATTGCCACCGTGTTCATCACCACGCGAATACCGTTGGTAAGCACCATCGCAATAAAGGAATTGTATTGGTCATAAAACTGCTTAAACTCATCACTGTTTGTCACGTTCGAGATGGAATTGAAGAGCATCGTCACACTCAAAATGGAAATGAGCACACCCACAATGCCGAGCACTAAGCCCGCAATCGCTTTGCCTTTATTGTTCGGGAATACTTTACCGATACTCACACCGCCCAAAATCAGTGCCACAATGCCGCAAATAAGTGCCAAAGGTGAGCCGAGCGAACAGGTAATTATCGGCAATGCCACCGCGACAATGCCCAGAGCCAACGCCCAAGTTGCCTTTGCCCCGTGCGGGTCTTTAGGCGGAATTGCATACGGGTAAGGCGGGTACATCGGCGGCGTGTAAACCGGCGGTACGGCTTGCGGTGCCGGCGGTGCGGCATGGTAAGCCCCTGCAGTCGGCAACGGTTCGCCAAACGGGTTTTGCTCCACCGGTGCCTGTGGCACATTCTCTTGTGCCGGTGCCGGTTGTTGCACAGGCGGTGCCGTGTTTACCGGCGGTTGTACCGGTGCATAGGGCATCGGTTGTGCCGGCGGCGCATAATACGGATACGCCGGCGGAGTCGGCGGATAGTTCATATTCACTTGCGGGGGTACAGGCGATACCGGCGGTGTTGCAGGTTGTGCAGCGGCTGCGGGCTGTGCCGCCACAGGTGCCTGCGGTGTTTGCACAGGCGGTTGCGCCGCATTCTGCACCGGCTCTTTCACCGGTTCAGCGGGCGGTTGGGGTGCCGGCAACGGACTGCCGCACTCACTGCAAATTTTTGCCGTATCGGCATTCGCCATGCCGCAATTTTTACATCTCATACTGTTTTCTCCGTTAAAAACTGACTTCTTTGATTTACTCTACGGTTACGCTCTTGGCAAGGTTACGCGGTTTATCAATATCACACCTTCTTGCAAGGGCAATGTAATAGCCTAACAGTTGCATCGGTATCACCTCTAAACTCGGCATCACCAGTTCGTGGGTAGAGGGGATGACCAGTTTAAAATCACACTCATCACCGGGGTTCGGTGAATTTTCGGTAATCACGGCAAGGGTTTCAGCCCCGCGTGCCGCGACCTCTTTAATAGAGTTCATCGTTTTATCAAACAATCTCTCGCAACAGCATAGCGCGCACACAAAGGTATCATCCTCAATGAGTGAAATGGTGCCGTGCTTGAGTTCACCCGCCGCATACGCTTCGGAGTGAATGTAACTGATTTCTTTGAGTTTTAAACTTGCTTCAAGCGCCACCGCATAGTCCAAATTTCTGCCGATAAAATACGCGTGCTCTAAGAAAGAATAACGGGAAGCGAGCGCCTTAATGTCATCTTTCATCTCTAAAATCTGTTCGATTTGTTCGGGCAGTTTTTTAATCGCGTCAATAATGGCGTGATATTCGCTCTGTTCAATTTTGCCCATCAGTTTTGCCGCATAGAGCGCAAACAGATAAATAATTGTTAGCTGCGTGCTGTATGCCTTGGTGGTTGCCACGGCGATTTCGGGACCCGCCCATGTGTAAATCACATCATCGGATTCATTGGCAATCGTGCTGCCGACCACATTGACAATCGAGAGCACTCTTGCGCCACGGCTTTTCGCCTCACGCAGGGCGGCAAGGGTATCTGCCGTCTCACCGCTTTGGCTGATGACAATGGCAAGGGTATTTTCATCCACCACCGGGTTGCGGTAGCGAAATTCACTCGCAAGGTCACACTCTACGGGGATTCTCGTTAACTCTTCAATCACATATTTGCCGACCATACCCACGTGCCATGCCGAGCCGCATGCCAAAATATAGATTTTTTTGAAACCTTCCAACTTTTCTTTGGTGAGGGTGAAACCGTCTAAAATAATATTGTCGTTTTCATCCAAACGCGGAGAGACGGTTTTGCGGATTGCCTCCGGCTCCTCCATAATCTCTTTGAGCATAAAGTGCTCATAGCCGCCTTTTTCGGCAGCCTCTACATTCCAGGTGATTTTAACAATTTCTTTTTCAATCGGCTCGCCTTGCGGATTGTACACTTGTACACCGTTTTTCTTTAAGCAACAAAACTCGCCGTCATTCAACTGATAAATGTCTTTGGTATATTTTAACACCGCCGTAATGTCGGAAGCCAAAAAGTTTTCCTCTTTCCCTAAACCGATAATCAGGGGGCTTGCATTGCGCACTGCCCAAATTTCATCGGGATAATCGGCGCACAATATTCCCAAAGAGTACGCGCCCTCAATAATGGACAATACTTTTAAAATCGTTTCGCGCATATCGCCGTTATAGTGCTTGGCGAGCAGGTGCGCCACAACTTCCGTATCGGTGTCGGAAGCAAAGCGAATGCCCTCGTTTTTTAAATCTTGGCGCAAGGTCACAAAGTTTTCAATAATACCGTTATGCACCACACTAAACTTACCGTCATAACTCATATGCGGGTGAGAGTTCACATCGCTCGGCTTACCGTGAGTCGCCCAACGGGTATGACCGATGCCGATGGTGGCATTACCTTTATATTCAAATTTTACTTTTTTTCTTAAATCGGAAATTTTGCCCTTGGATTTGAGGGTGGTAATTTCACCGTTCTCCAATGCGGAAATGCCTGCCGAATCATAACCCCTGTACTCTAATTTTTCGAGTCCGTCCAACAAAATCGGTGCCACATCTTGAGAGCCTATATAACCTACAATACCACACATAGTATTTTCTCCTTAATTGATATATCAGTTAATTATACCATATTTATATGCAAATAGCAAATGTTATTATTTAAGAGTCTCTTTTCTTGTTTCCGTGAAAAGAAATCCACAGAAAAGAAAAAATATAAGGGCGACACATTCGCGCTTGATTGATAAATACATTCCTCTTATCAACATTAATCTGTAATGAATTTAATTTGATTTTTAATTTACCTTGCGCTTATGCCGCGCGGGCACTTACTTTTGTAGCAACACAAAAAGTAAGCAAAAAGT
>CADBJA010000083.1 GCA_902794945.1 Oscillospiraceae bacterium | reverse complement strand
GATTAAATCCAAACTAATACAATCAAGTGCGAATGTGTCGCCCTTTCGCTAACCGCTAACTGCTGCCTGCTATCTGCTTAAATTCTAATTTAGCCACCGTAAAGGTGGCGTAAATTAGAATTTTTTGTAAATTTTTACAAATTATTATGTACTTTTTTCTTTTTTTCTGCTATGATAATGGTCTTAAAGAACAGAAAAACCGGCTTCGTGAACAATATATCGGAAAGGAGCAAAAAATGAAAAAAGATTACTCCCGTATTCCCCCTCAAGTAAAAAAGTTGGTTAAAAAATCCACCGAGGGCAACACGATTGATAAAAACTTATATACCGAATTTAAAGTCAACCGCGGTCTGCGCGATGAAAACGGCGTGGGCGTTTTAACCGGGCTGACCGAAATATCCGAAGTATGCGCGAAAGATGAAAACGGCAACCCGATTGACGGGCAACTGTTTTACCGCGGCTACAATGTCAGAGACCTCGCAAGAGGGCTGATTGATGAAAAGCGTTTCGGTTTTGAAGAAGCCACCTATTTATTACTGTTTGGCGAATTGCCCAAAGAGAAGGAACTGAAAATGTTTCAAGAACTGCTATCGGGCTTTCGCACGCTGCCAAACTCCTTTGTGCGCGATATTATTATGAAAGCGCCGAGTTCCGATATTATGAACAGTATGGCGCGCAGTGTGTTAACGCTGTATTCTTACGACCACAATGCAGATGACACTTCGCTCGATAATGTGATGCGCCAGTGCCTGCAGTTGATTGCCACTTTCCCGCAGTTGGCACTGTACAGTTACCAAGCGTATGATTATTATTTAAAAGAGAATAACGCCTTTTTCATTCATCACCCGCTGCCGGAACTTTCCACCGCAGAAAACATTTTATATATGTTGCGTAAAGACGGAAAATACAGTGATTTGGAAGCACGCATTTTAGACGTTGCTCTGCTCATTCACGCAGAGCACGGCGGCGGTAACAACTCCTCTTTTACCACCCACGTGGTTACCTCTTCCGGCACCGATACCTACTCTGCGATTGCAGCAGCGCTCGGCTCGCTCAAAGGACCCAAGCACGGTGGTGCCAATATTCGCGTATGCCATATGTTTGCGGATATTAAAGACAATGTAAAGCACTGGGATGATGATGATGAAGTGCGCGCATACCTCAAAAAGATATTAAATAAAGATGCCTTTGACCACTCGGGGCTCATTTACGGTATCGGCCACGCGATTTACTCAAAATCCGACCCGAGAGCCGGTATCTTTAAAACATTTGTAGAGCGCCTTGCCAATGAAAAGGGAAGAAGTGATGAGTATAATTTGTACAGTTCTATTGAGCGATTGGCACCGGAAGTGATAGCCACGCAGCGAAGTATGTTTAAAGGCGTGAGCGCCAATGTAGACTTTTACAGCGGTTTTGTATATCAAATGCTCGGTATTCCCGAAGAGTTGTTTACTTCGCTGTTTGCGATTTCCAGAATTTCCGGTTGGAGCGCCCACCGTATGGAAGAACTCATTAACGGCAATAAGATTATCCGCCCGGCATATAAGGCGGTTCTCCCGCGCAGAGAATACATACCGATGAATAAACGCTAAAAAAGAGTTTCCGAAAGGAAACTCTTTTTTTGAATTTAAGCTGTTAGCTGTTAGCCGATAGCCGGTAGCGAGAGGGAGGGGCACCCTCACCCGATTGATAGAAAGAGAGATTTAATCTATTCTTCGCATATTTAAGCCAAATTTGGATTAAATCCAAACTAATACAATCAAGTGCGAATGTGTCGCCCTTTCGCTAACCGCTAACCGCTAACTGCTGCCTGCTATCTGCTTAAATTCTAATTTAGCCACCCGCAAGGGGTGGCATAAATTAGAATTTATTATCCAAACGTCACTTTAATGGTATGTGCTTTGGTTACATTTTTAAAGGTGTAAGCATTGGTGAGTTTCACCTTTTTACCGTCTACCACGATGCTTTTAATTCTGTAGCCGGCGTTCGGCACAATTTTTACCGTAAAGTTTGCGCCGTATTTCACGGTACCGGTTTTGGTGACAGAACCTTTACCGACTTTTGAAACCGTGATTTTAAATGTATATACCGTTTTTTCAAGTGCCGTGATATAGCGCACATAAACCGTATCGACCGCTTCAAAGGTTTTTGCGGCGTTGATGAGTTTCGTACCGTCGGCAACATATTTTTTCACCTTCACTTGGTTATACGCTCTCTCGCCGAGATACGAGCGCAAATCTTCGATACACTCCGCCTTATATTCTTTCAACTGAGCGGTATATGTTTTGACTGCCTTTAATTCCTCTGCCACATTTTTGTAGAATTTATCGCTGATTTCATCTTTATATTCACAAGTGGCAATCCACCGCACCGCGGCAATATAGATATCTTCTATTTTTTCCCAACCCTCATCCGTATAATTGCTTTGGTCATAGGTATAAAACAGGTTGGTTACCTTGTTATACATACGGTTTCTGACGGAAATGGTAGCCGGTGCTCTCTTTGCCGAGAGGTCCACGCCGACTTCCGCCGCAATTTCGACAAGGGTACTATTAAAGATTTTTACAATCTTATTGGCGTATTCCGCCTTTTCGCACGCGCTTTCATAGTTTTCAAGTGCCAGCAAAACACCTGTTTTTTCAATATCATAGCCCATATTTGCATAATCGGCGAGGTTAAGAAGAAGCATATCTTCCAACAGTGCCGCTAAATCGCTCAGTTCCTCTTTGTGCAGCACATCCGCTTCCAAATATTCAAACACATCGGCAAACTCCGCATCAATGGGCTCAAACTCGAAGAAATATTCCCACCGACTTTCGGCTTTCACATATTTTGTGAATGTATTTGCGCCGGCAATATCCGCAAAGGCTTCATCTTTATAGGTGATAATTTTATCCCAATAAAAATCGTTAAATTCGCGGCGAATGCAGTATTCTTTCATCTCGGCTACCAATTCTGCCTTCAGTTCGCTTTTTAACCTCGTTAAATCCGCCGCTTTTTTGACCTCGCTTTTATCTAACTCGGAAAGCAATGTTAACTGCTCATACACTTCAAATGTGGTGTCATTCGCCATCAACCCGAGAGGGGTAGAGGTGACAAGTTCCGACAAATTGGTCGCTGCCATAATGCGCCTTGCCTCGGCTCGATACAGTGCCTGTGCCTCATTCCAAACCGTGATAAAATAATTGTTTTTATGTGTAAAAGGTGCGATGCCCTCATCCAAAATATCCATTAAACTTTGCTTGATGAGCGGCAAGGTTTTATCGATATGCAGAATAACTTTGGAACCTCTTTTAAAACTTTGCGGTGCCATACCGGTGTTGGCATTTGCCGCAAACGCCACCGGCAAAGCGGAAAGAAAGATGGTACATACTAATAAAATGGCAATTAATTTTTTCATCATCACTCTCTCCTTTCTTACCGTGCTGTTTTCGCCTTAATGGCGGGTGACACTTCAAAGTACCTGACTGCAGTGCCGACTTTATAGGTCGCCAGCACACGGTAATATACGGTTTTGTTTGCCTTTAAGCCGCTGTGTTTCAATTGCAATGTTTTTGCATTTACAAGTTTTAAGTTCTTCCACGCCGCCGTGGTGCTTGTGCGGTATTGCACATAGTAACTTGCCGCATCAGGCACTTTATTCCACTTTAAAGTGATGGAAGTTTTGGTTTTTGCACTTTGTTTGAGTTTGTAGTTCGGTGTGGTGGTGCACGCCGGCGCATTTGAAGGTTTAATGGTACCCGCATATCCGCTTGCAATCGCTGTCACTCTGTAATAATAAACCTTACCGGCACTTAATCTAATTTGGCGGTAAGAGGTGGTGCTGACCGTAGTCACGGTTTTCCAAGCACCGTTTGCGGAATCTTTGCGCTCAATTTTATATTTGGATGCCACCGGGATACTGTTCCACGAAAGGGTCACCGAATCTTTGGTGCGCTTGGTTTGCTTTAACGCATAATCGGCACCGGCATAAGAGGTCTTGGCAATTATCACCGGCACTGCCGTATATTCACCCGAATGCGGGTTTGCAGCAATCACATACGCTTTGCCGATGGCTACCGGTTTGAGCAAACCGGTCGTTTTATCTATTGTGAAAATACGCTTATTGCTTGAGGTATACTCAACCGTTCCGTTTGCCACATTGTCACTGCCGTTTGCATCCACGCACTTTGCGGCAAAGGTGGCGGTTCTGCCGAGCATCACATAACTTGCCTTTTTGGTAAAGACCACCTCGTAAGCACTGTTTTTGACGGTAATGGTAAAGGATTTTTCGATGTTGCCGTCGGCACTGCGCACCGTGACGGTTGCCGTGCCGCAAGAGAACGGGATTAACTCGCCACCCTCAAAAGCCCCCAACACTTTGGGGTTGCTTGAGGTGAGGTAATAATCGGTAAAAGTGGCATCCTCCGGCTCTATTTGCACGGAGAGCGTGAGAAAATCATCAAGTGCCAGTTCACCGCTTGCGGGAATGCCGTCAATTTTAATATCGCTGACACCGACAGTGGGTTTCACCTCTACTTTTTGGGTAACCGTTTTGCCGGAAGCAGATGCGGTGATGACGGTTTCGCCCGTAGCCACACCGGTCATTATGCCGGTGGCGGCATCAATACGAACAATGCTTTCATCTTCACTGCTCCAAGTGACTGCCGCTAAAGAGGATGCCGGCTGCACCAAAGCCTCTGCGCCGTAGGTTTCCCCCACATGCAGGCTCACACGCCCGCTCTTTACACTGATGCTCTCAGCCGCTACAGCAGTGCTTGCCGCTTTTGCCGCTTTCACGGCGGCATCGGCATCAATGATTCCGTAGCCGGAATTTTCATCAAAACGGGTGTTTACATCTTCAGGTTGTTTGGCACTTGCACACAAAATGTTATACAGTTGTGCCGGGGTAAGGTTCGGGTTGGCATCCAACACCAAACCGGCAATACCGGTCACAACCGGTGCCGCCATAGAAGTACCGCTCAACACATTATACTCATCACCGGGCAAGGTGCTCATAATGGCATTGCCGGGCGCCGTAATATCTTTCTCCACCCCGTAATTGGAATAGTATGTGGGTTCATTATAACGGTTAGAAGCGTTAACAGATAATACTTCCTTCAAATCACTCGGTGAAGAATAGCCGTTATTATCTTCATTGCCGGAAGCAGCAATAAAGGCAACGCCGTTTTTATAATAAGCATCTTGAATTGCCTTATTCATCACAAGGTCGCGCACGGAAGAGCCAAAACTCATATTAATGACTTTGGCGCCGCTTTTAACCGCATAGGCGATGGACTCCACGATATCGATGGTGTATAAACCATACCCGTCCGCACTGCTGCCTACCGGTAATACTTCGATTAAATCATTGTTGTGACCGGAGGCAATGCCGCTACCGCCTTTCCCGTTACCGAAGGTAGCGCCGATAATGCCGGAAACATGGGTGCCGTGACCGTATTCTTCATCCACATCATCATCGACCGTCTTTTGTGTACCGTAAGCAAATTGTGTGTACTTGCCGTTTTTCTTAATCAGATTGTCCTGCAAATCTTCGTGCAGCGTATCGACACCGGTATCAATCACTGCCACACGGGTTTTGGCGTGCGTGCCACTTTCAAGCGTATCCCACGCGGCGAGGGCTTTGGTTGCCTCAAACTGATATTGGTGGTTCACATCGTTAGCTTCTATCATCAGCGGGTCAAGCGCCGCCGGGGTATATTTGTAGTTCGGCTGTACCGACTGTACCTCGCGCCTTTGCGCCAATGTTTCGGCAGTCTGCGCCATTTCACCCTCTTCGGTGTTCATGTGCGCAATTTTAACATCCCCGAAATCGGTGATGCTTTCGACCGATGCATCGGCAACATCGGCGGTTTTCTCTATCTTTTTATCACTTACATTGTCGGCGAAAGTGACAATCAATTCATTCTCCGCCGCATCGCCCGCATAGGCGGAAGCGACTGCATTTTTCGCGACAGTCTCCGTACTCACGGCTCCGCTGTAAAACGGCACACAGGTAATACACCCTGCCGCCATCACACCCGCTAATAAAACAGATATGCCTTTTTTGAAACGATTCATACTATCTTCCTTTCGTGATATTTTATATTTTATCTTTTATATTATACTATATTATATATACCATACGCAATAAGTCGGTTTTCACAATTTTACACTCTTTTTTCGTAGTTTTACACAAAAACAGTTATTTCACCATTTTAGCCCAACGGGAGTCGGGCTAAACGCTCGTGATGCCTCCCCGCACACCGCGGGTGCAGTTTTGTTTACCCCTTTTCATCATAGATGTATTTTTCCGATGCGAAAATGCTTTTTAACGCCTTGGTGCATTGTACTGTTAAGGATTCACGCTTCATTAGAGTGTTTTTTCAAAACAATCGCATAAACTGCGGCACAAACCGCAAACAGCACAACTGCTACGGTATACGCCGCGATGTTCGCATGATACGGGGAAGCACCCTTTATAAAATGCGCCAAAACGCCGCTCACCGAAAGGGCATGGTCTGTTAACCTGCCGATAAACGCGCAAAGGAAGGCGGCATCAATAAGCGCAATGCGCGCCCCTTTGCGAAAGCTGAGTTTTTTTACCTGCTCATCCGAAAAACTTAAGCGCAGGCGAATGACCCCCACGGCATACACCGGCACCGATAACAGCA
>CADBJA010000082.1 GCA_902794945.1 Oscillospiraceae bacterium | reverse complement strand
CGATAGCCGGTAGCGAGAGGGTGGGACACCCACACCCGTTTGATAGATGGAAAGAGAATATCTATTCTGCGCATATTTAAGCCAAATTTGGATGAAATCAAAACTAATAAAATCAAGTGCGAATGTGTCGCCCACTCGCTGACTGCCGACTGCCGACTGCTTAAATTCTAATTTAGCCACCGCAAGGGTGGCGTAAATTAGAATTTATCGGCATAAATTCTATTCTTTTGCCAACAATATAAGTGTAATAAAGTACAAAGGAGCCTATGTATGTTTAAACATGAAAAACAGTTATTTCATCCGGTAGCGGTGGAAAGACCGAACCCGCAGTATGCGGCGTTATTACACGAACAATTGGGTGGCGCTAACGGCGAGTTAAAGGCGGCTATGCAGTATATGGCGCAGTCTTTTCGCATTAAAGACCCCGAAATTAAAGATTTATTCCTTGATATTGCCGCTGAAGAATTGGGGCATATGGAGATGGTGGCACAGACCATTAACCTGCTCAACGGGCACGATGTAGATGCCGCAAAAGTAGATGCCGGCGAAGTGCAAAGCCATGTGATTTTAGGTTTAAATCCCGGCTTAATCAATGCCTCCGGCTATTCGTGGACAGGAGACTATGTTTCCGTAACCGGGGATTTGTGTGCCGACTTACTTTCAAATATTGCATCCGAACAGCGCGCGAAAGTGGTGTATGAATACCTCTACCGCCAAATTGACGATAAAAAGGTGAGAGAAACCATTGATTTTCTCTTAAACAGGGAAGAAGCGCACAACAAACTCTTTAGAGAAGCGTTTAATAAGGTGATGAAAACCGGCTCTAACCAAGACTTTGGTACCACCAAAGCGGCAAAAATGTATTTTAGCCTCTCGGAACCTTCACCGGAGGACAGCAGTTTTGATGCGGGCAGTACCGATCCGGTGGCATTCGACAAATAGGAATTGGGCGAGGTCTTACGACCTCGCCCAATCCCTATTTGAAATAAAAAATAAGAAATAAGAAATAAAAGTGATGGTGGCAAGGCTACGCCTTGCATTTTAATGATTTCTCGCAAGCTCGAAATAACAAATTCTCAGTTGTTACAAGGATTTTTGCTTATATGTAAAAACTATTTTATTTAAAATAGAGCGTAGCGGAACGGGTGCGGGTGTCCCGCCCTTCACTCTTATTTTTTATTTATTATTTCTTATTTTGTGAGCAACGCGAACAACTAACAAAAACAGCAGAGAAAATTTCTCTGCTGTTTCACTATGCCTTGTGCCTTATGAATTGTGAACTGACTTACTCTTCTTCCCAATTGTGCCATACATTTTGCACATCGTCATTATCATCAAACATATCAAGCATTTTTTGCATCTTGATTCTGTCGTCTTCATTCTCAAGTTTTGAGTAGGTTTGCGGAATGTATTGCACTTCCGCCACGGCAAATTTGTAGCCCTTTGCTTCTAATGCATCGCGCACAGCGCCGAGGTCGTTGGGTTCGGTGCGGATTTCAAACATACCCTTTTCTTCGCTGTTAAAGTCGGAAGCACCGGCTTCGAGGGCATCTTCCATCACCTGTTCTTCGTCTAACTCCTCGTCTTCATCCTCAATCACAATCACACCGAAGCGGTCAAACATAAAACTCACGCAACCGCTCGTACCCATATTGCCGCCGAACTTGTCAAAATAGTGGCGCACTTCACCGGCGGTGCGGTTTCTGTTATCGGTCAAGGTTTCTACAATCACGGCGATACCTGCGGGACCGTAGCCCTCATACATAATTTCTTCGTAATTGTTTTCGTTGCCCTCGCCGGAGGCTTTTTTAATAATTCTTTGAATGTTATCATTCGGTACATTTGCCGCTTTCGCTTTTGCGATAACATCTTTTAATTTAGAGTTGGCAGCAGGGTCTGGACCGCCCATTTTAACCGCTACGGTTAACTCTCTGCCGAATTTTGTGAAAATCTTGCCTCTTGCGGCATCGTTTTCACCTTTTTTTCTTTTAATGGTACTCCATTTATTATGGCCTGACATATGTATACCCCTTTTCTGTGTTATTTAAAAGAATTAGCCTTGCTCCCTCTTGTTACCTCTCTAAACAATTTACACCACTATCATCCGTCTCCCTTGTGCAAAGGGAGATGTCACGCAGTGACAGAGGGATTGTTGCTCGAAGTGCCGAAAATCGGTAGAAGGTTAGCATAATCAGTTGCAGTTTATTTTTATTTCACTGTGCCTTATGCCTTGTGCCTTGTGCCTTGTGCCTTGTAATATGCTATAATTCATATTTGCAAATATGAATTATAGCATATTACTTAACATTTCTCAACCCTTTCGGGTAATGATTTTTCATCTTACCGCCCGAAACCTTGCCGAAACCGAGGGGAATGCCCTCGACCGCCACGGCGTGGAAGCCTTTTTCGTGTGTCAGTTCGCTGACATCGGTTTCTTCCCCGTGCAAGTAAGCATATAGGCGCGGGTCGCTTAAAGCGAAGTTTACGGTTTTCCGGCAATCTTTCGTATGCGCTGCGCTATATAGTTGGTGAGCGGGGAAAAACAGTTTGCCCTTCATTTCACCCGCCAGTACCCCGGCGCGCAGAATATGTACCCCTTTGGCGGCGGGCATTTGCGGCGGCAGTAAGTACACTTTGCCGCCAATTACACCCGGTGTGCCGTATGGTGCAGTAAAAAACTGTTCTCGGTAAAACTCATAAAACGCCTCTGGCGCTTTTTCGGGCGTGAAATAGATTTGCTTAATGCTGTGGCTTTCACCTGATTTTTGCAGTTTTGCCACAAAGTGACCTTCGCCGCCGTCTTTGGGGAAAATGCGCTTCGCCTCGGGCATATCAAACCCGGGTGAGCCGAAGGCGTGGTCGATAGGCACTAAAGAAAAATCACTATGTGTTTCTAAAAAACGGGTGATAACACCCTCGTTTTCTTCTTTATTAAAAGTACAAGTGGAGTACACAAGGCTGCCGCCGGGGGCAAGCATAGCCGCGGCATCTGCTAAAATGTTAATTTGGCGGGCGGCGCAAATGGCAATGTTTTTTTCATTCCATCGCTCATACTCCGCCTTTTCACGGCGCAACATTCCTTCACCGGAGCAGGGGGCATCGACTAATATTTTATCAAAAAAATCGGGCAAGGCTTTTGCAAGCGTTTTCGTGTCGCTATTGCTAATGACAACACCTCGCGCACCGATGCGCTCTACATTAGAAAGCAATGTAAAAGCTCTTTGCTTTACATACTCATTACTCCACAACAGACCGCTGCCGCCCAACTTGCCGGCAAGGGCAGTGGTTTTGCCGCCGGGTGCGGCACACAAATCAAGCACTTTGTCACCCGGTTCTACATCCAATACTGCCGCGGCGCTCATAGCGCTCGGCTCTTGCGCATAAAATGCACCGGCGTGGTGCAGCGGATGGGTACCGAGCCCCTCTACCGTGGGCGCAATATAAAAGCCGTTCGGTGAAAACGGGGTGGGGGCAAGCGCATAGGGGAACAGCGATTGGAAAGTTGCGGTATCACACTTTAAGCGGTTTACATATACACCGCGAAAAGCGGGCTCACTGAGGGTGGCTTCAAACGCCGGGTATTCTTCGCCCAAAAGTGCTTTCATATGGTTTAAAAAGTTTTCTTTACTCATAATCTCTATAAAATCCCAAGCCTTTAATCTCCCTTGCATCTAACAGGGTGAGAAAAGCATTTTTATCGCAGCGGGCCACGATGTCATATATTTTGCCGATTTCGTGCGGGCGCACCACGCACAGTAACATACTGCGCGCTTTGCCGGTGTAGGCACCCGTAGCGGGCAACAGAGTAGCCCCTCTGCCGCCGACGGTGTTGATTTTTTCGGCAATGATATTCCCTTTATCGCTAATGACGAGCAACAGTTTGCCGCTTTTGGTGCCGTAAATAAAGTAATCGAGCGCAGCGGAACTGATGGCAATCATCAAAACGGAATACAGCGCATTTTCTATATTTTTAAAAACGACTGCCGAGAGGGTAATCACGGCAATGTCAAAGCACAATATCACTCTGCCCAGGGCAATATGCGGGTATTTTAAGTGCACAAGTTTGCTGATAATATCGGCACCGCCGGTAGAGCCGCCGCGCACCAAAATAAGTGCAAGACCCGACCCGCACAAAATACCGCCGGCAAGCGAAGCCAAAATACTTTGGCAGTGAAAGGGCGGCACAAAGCGCTCAAACACTTCTATGAGTACCGATACCAGTGCCGTCGCTACGGTGGTGCGCCAAATAAAGCCTTTGCCGAGTTTTTTATACCCGAGTATAAACAAAGGGATATTGAGCACAAATACGCTGATACCTACGGGAACGGCAAACAGGGCATTGGCAATGAGCGCCAGCCCCGAAAACCCGCCGGTCACAAGGCCGTTGGGTTTTACAAACACCGTAATCGCGCCGGCATAAAAAGCTGCGCCGAGCAAATAGCACAGCGCATTAATTAAATGTCCCGTTCGTCTTTTCTTTCGCATATGAGGCGGTAAAGCTCCTTTATTCTCTCATAGCGGCGAGATAAATATAAGTAGCCGATAAGTGCCTCAAAGCCGGTTGCATAGTGATAATCCCTGCCGCTTGCGTGCTTCGGGATGTGCTTGGTGGCAGCATTCCTGCCACGCTTAAACACAGCCAATTCTTCTTCATCCAAATCCTCCATAATGGATTCAATGGCTTTGCACTGTGTAATCGCACTGACCCGTTTTGCACTGATTTTATGTAAGCGGTCCGCCGGTTTGTCGGATTCAATTGCCAGTTCCTCACGCGTGATGAGGCTGTATACTGCATCACCGACAAAAGCGAGCGTAATCGGGCTTAAATTTTTGGGGTTTACTTGCTTTTCATCAAATATCATAGGTTAATTTACAAATTCAAATTCAAAATCATAGATGTTTACGGTGTCGCCTTCGCTGATGCCTTTTTCGCGCAGGGCATCAATAATGCCGCTTTTAATGAGCACACTTTGGAAGTATTGCAAACTTTCGTAATCATCCATATCCACACGGTTGAGCACTTTAATAATGAAAGGTGCATCCACATAGTAGGTTTCACCGTCGGTCGTGATTTGGAAAGAGTTTGTCTCTTTTTCAAGCAGTTCTTCGGGTGCAATTACTTCTGCCTCATAGTGCTTAATCGGCGGTAGTTTAGAAAGGCATTCGGCAGTGTAGTTCATCAACTCTTTGGTACCTTCTAAAATCGGTGCGCAGATTTCAAAATAGGGCAGTTTCTTCTCTTCGGTAATAAATATTTTGAAGCGCGCTAACTGTTCATCGCTCGCAAGGTCCATTTTGTTGCCTGCCACAATCTGTGGGCGCTCGGCAAGGGCGGGGTTAAATTTGACCAGTTCTTCATTAATTGTGTTAAAATCTTCAATCGGGTCTCTGCCTTCGCTGCCGGCAACATCCACAATGTGAATTAAGAGCCTGCAACGCTCAACATGACGCAAAAACTCGTGCCCTAAGCCGGCACCGTCACCCGCGCCTTCAATAAGTCCCGGTATGTCTGCCATGACAAAACTGACTTCATCCGCCACACGCACCACACCGAGGTTGGGTTTGAGGGTGGTGAAGTGGTAATTGCCGATTTTCGGCTTGGCTTCACTCACGGCGGCAATCAATGAACTTTTACCCACACTCGGAAAACCCAATAAACCGACATCGGCAAGGAGCTTGAGCTCAAGCGAAATATCCCAGTGTTCCCCGGGTCTGCCGTCTTTCGCAAAGCGCGGGGTTTGGCGGGTCGAAGTGGCAAAGTGCTGGTTGCCCCAACCGCCTCTGCCGCCCTTTGCCGCCACAAAGGGTTCATCCGTGCTCATATCGCTTAAAATTTTGCCGGAATTTATTTCACGAATAATCGTGCCGCGCGGCACTTTGATAATCAAATTCGGCGCACTTTTACCGGTTTTGCGGTTGCCGGAACCGTTGGCACCGTTTTCGGCTTTGTATTTTCTTTTATAGCGGAAGTCGGCGAGGGTAGACAGGTTATCGTCTATCACAAAAATAATGTCGCCGCCTTTGCCGCCGTCCCCGCCGTCCGGTCCGCCGGAGGCAACATACTTTTCGCGGTGAAATGCTACGGCACCGTTACCGCCGTTACCCGCTTGAATACTGATTTTGGCTATATCTACAAACATAATTTCTCCTTTTGCTTTTTACCCATCTCTTTTTTATTCTGTTTGCTCAAATAAAGAGCAGAATAAAGAGAGTGCACACTTGCGGTTAAAGTTGCCGTAAACCGCCGTGAATTTGGGGTTATCATCCGTCCAGTTCTTGCTGTAGCGGGCAATCTCTTCACGGCTGAAAGTGACCGTTTCGGGAATGTCAATAAGCGCATCCATCACCGCCAATATCTCGCCGGCATTTGCGCCCACAAGGGCAAAAAAGGCTTTGGCAAGTGCGGGGGCATAGCGCTCGTTCCATTCAATTAAGTGCATATCAAACACGGCACAGGCTTGCCCGTGCGGTACCCCGCGCTTATCGGTTAAGGTGTAGCCGAGCATATGCGGGTAGAGTGTGCCGACATTGAGCACCATGCCGGCATAGAGTGAGCAGTAGTACATTGTGTCGCGCTGTTCTTCGCTTAACGCTTTGCCCGCTGCCAACACTTTGAGGTTTTCAAAAATATCACGCATACATTTCACTGCAAACAGTTCTGCCACCGTATTGCGCT
>CADBJA010000081.1 GCA_902794945.1 Oscillospiraceae bacterium | reverse complement strand
AAATCACTTGTCAGCAGAAAAAATCAGCCTTTTTAAGGTGTAGTTTATTATGCCTTGTTTTCAAAAGACAAGAAACTCTCTTCCACACTAACCGTCCCCCTTCACCTCGTTCCTCCGTTACCTGTTTTGCTTATGGTTATTTAATTAATACCGATGGTATTGTTATTACAAAAAAATACCTGTATCCGTTGGGATACAGGTATTTTCACTATGCCTTATGCATTATGAATTATGCATTAGAATGATGCATTATTTTACGCCATAAAGTATTCTTTAAATGCGAGGTGGGCGTTATATAAATCCACCTTGCTGATGATTTCAAACGGGGCGTGCATGGAGAGTACCGGCACGCCGAGGTCAACCGTTTCCACATCTAATTTGGCAATATACTTTGCTACGGTACCGCCGCCGCCGAGGTCGGTTTTGCCGAGTTCACCGATTTGCCAAAGCACGCCTTTTTCATCGTAAATTCTTCTCAAGTAATTAATGAACTCTGCGCTCGCATCGTTGGAACCGCCTTTACCGCCGGAGCCGGTATATTTGGTCAGGCACACGCCTTTATTGACATAAGCACAGTTACGCTTATCTACCACATCGGGGAAAGTCGGGTCAAAGCCCGCATTTACATCGGCAGAAATACAGGTGGAGTGGCGAATCACATCTCTTCCCATCAACCCTTCCGATCTTGCAAGGTCGGCAATAAAGTATCTTAAAAAGTCGCACTGCATACCGGTGTTGCCTTCGGAGCCGATTTCCTCTTTATCTACAAGCACGCTGATACAGGTGTTTTCCGGCACACCGCATTCTAAAAGCGCTGTCAATGCCGGGTAAGCACACACTTTATCATCGTGGCCGTAACCGCCAATCATACTGCGGTCAAAGCCGATTTCTCTGACAGGAAAGGCAGGAATAGCGCACAGTTCCGCACTGAGGAAATCACGCTCGGTAATGCCGTATTTTTGGAATAAAATATTCAAGATGTTGAGTTTAACGAGTTCGCTCTCTTCATCATCTTTAAACGGTACGGAACCGATTAAGAGATTGAGTTCTTCCGCCTTAACGATTTGCCTTGCTTCACGCTTCATCTGCTCTTGGGCGAGGTGGGGGAGCAAGTCCGTGACTACAAACTGCGGGTCGGCAGGGTCATCACCGATGTTGACGGTAATCTTTTCACCGTCTGCCTTACAAATCACGCCGTGCAGCGCGAGCGGAATGGCAGTCCACTGGTATTTTTTAATACCGCCGTAGTAGTGGGTTTTAAAGAAAGCCATATCATCGCTCTCATATAGCGGGTTCGGCTTTAAATCCAAACGGGGTGAGTCAATGTGTGCCGCAGCAATTTTCACGCCGCTTAAGAGCGGCTGTTTGCCGATAACGGCGGCAATCACTGCCTTATTGTGTAAAATTTTAAATACCTTTTCGCCGGGCTTGTAGGGCGCGGTTCTCTGCTCATCAATCGGTGAAAAACCGTTTTCAAGCAACTGCTTTTCGGCAAAGAGCGCACACTCTCTTTCAGTACGGTTTTTATCCAAAAACGCCATATAGCCTTTGGCATAGGTTTCGCAAGCCGCCAGCGCATCTTCGCTCATGGTTTTATAACCGTTGCTAAAATGATTAAATAGTTTTTCTTTGAGTTCTTTTGCTTGTGACATATATACTGTCCTTTCTATTTCAAAAATAATCTTGACTTAGTTATTGCGAATGATTCTGTCGGCAAAGCGCACATAGAAAGCATCGTCCTTTTCAAAGCGCATTCTCTGCCCGATTTCATCTAAGGTAATATTATCTCTTTCCACAATTCTTTCTTGTCGAATTGCCGGGTCAGCGGTAATAAAAACAACCTCATTACATACTTGATTTAATCCGCTTTCAATGAGGGTTGGCGCGTCCAGAATTACGGTAGTAATACCCTTTTGCTTTTGCTGCTTAATCATCGCAATAATACGCTCGGCAACAGCCGGCAAAACGGTTTTATTTAATTTATCGAGGCTCTCCTCGCTTTCAAAAGCGAGTTTTGCGAGTTGTTTGCGGTTCACGGTTTTACCCTCTAACACGCTGTCGCCGAAGGCGACGACCAAACTTAATATCATACTATCTTCTTTGAGCATAGAGTGGTAAACTGCGTCTGCATTAATAATAATGCTGTTCGGGGTTCTTGCCGCCATTTTTTCGGCAATAAAGGTTTTACCGCAACCGGATTTGCCGGTTAAGCCGACTACGCGGATGCCATCAATTTTTTTATATTCTTTACCGCTGATTTCACTGTTTAGTTTTTTCAGTTCCGCATCGCGTTTTTCCATCGTCTCATCGTCCCCCTTCATAGGTGTCAGGGAACTCCACGGGCTGTTGGGCATCGGTAAGAAGGGCTCCGGCTCTTCTTCTATTTCTTCCTCTTTGCCAAATAGGCGTGCAAATAAGCCCTTGCGTTTCGGCTTTAAGTCATCGTCATATACATCAAAGTGAAAATCATCACCGATACTGTCTACCGGGTAGGCGGCAGGTTTGGCGCCGCCTTCCTCAATGACGGCTTCATAGAATATTTTAGTGGGGTCTTCCTCACTTGTCTTCTCTACCACGGTGATACCGTCACTGATTTCTTTACTGAAATCCTCATTAAAGTCTTCACTCAGTTTCACTTCATTGAGTTGCAAAATGGCGGAATCTTCCTCAAATGTAAAAATTGTATCTAAGCCATTGCCGGTTTGCCCTCTCGATGCCGGGGGTGTAACGGCTGTGATATTATCTGTTTGAGGCACTTCGCTTGCCGGCTCCGTTATCGGCGTTTTCGGAACATCCGCTGTTTTTTCGAGTGTGGCGTTTTTTGCCGTTACAGCGGTATTGCGCATAGGTGCCGTATCTTGTGTTTGTGTTGTTTCGGCAAGTGGCTGCACTGTCTCTTCTGCTTCTCGGTCAGGTTCGCCCAAACGAATAATATGAAATCCCGCTGCGCGCAGTAAACGGTTGAGTACCGCGAGTCCCACGCCTTTTTCCTCCGGCAAGGGGGCAAAGGCTTTGGTGAGTCCTTGAGCATCTACCGTGCGCAAAATATCAAACAAACGCTTTGCGTGTGTGACACTGTCCGCCTTTTCACCGAGGGAAAAGATGTGCCCCGCTGTGATGGCAGCCGTATTTTCATCAAAGCAAATCACTGCCGTTTTTTCATCGGCATGGGTGTTCACATAGTCTGCAAACTGCGCATCGTTACCATCAAGTATCGTTAAATCCGCTTGCGGCGCATAGTGTTTGTACTTCATACCGGGGGAGGCGGCTGTTTCACCCGGTTTTAAATCTTCGGTAGCAGCCCTGTGAATGGTGACATCGCCAATCACTTTGCTGATTTGCTCTGCGGTCACTCTGCCGGGTCTTAAAATGACCGGGGTATCTTCTACAAGAGAGATAACGGTCGATTCCACGCCGACCATACAGTCGCCGCCGTCAATAATACCGTCAACCCTGCCGTTCATATCGTGCATCACATGCTCAAATTTGGTCGGGCTCGGCGCGCCGGAAAGGTTGGCGCTCGGCGCGGCGAGCGGCACACCGCATTCTTTTATAAAACGGAATGCGACTTTGTTTTTCGGCATCCTGACCGCCACGGTATCTAACCCGCCGCTGACAATATCGGGCACACGCTCGCTCTTTTTAAGAATAATCGTCAGCGGGCCCGGCCAAAACCGGTCGGCAAGCAGTTTTGCCTTCGGCGGTATGCTTTGCACGAGCGTGCTCCAATCCGAAAGGTTGGCGATGTGCACAATTAGCGGGTTGTCACTCTGTCTGCCCTTGGCTTCGTAAATCTTTTTTACCGCCTCGGCGTCAAGTGCGTTAGCGGCAAGCCCGTAAACCGTTTCGGTCGGCATCACTACCACACCGCCGGCACGAATCATGGCAGCGGCTTCGCTCAATTCATTTTTGGTAAAAATCTTTGTGTTCATTCGTTTATAAACTGTCCTCTTTTATTCTTCACTCTGTTTTAATTTTTCTGCCGTGTCGGCAGTGATGAGCGCATCAATCAACTCATCCAAATCGCCGTTTAATATCTGCTCCAATTTATACAGGGTTAAGCCGATTCTGTGGTCACTCACACGCCCCTGCGGGTAGTTGTAAGTGCGAATACGCTCATTGCGGTTGCCCGTGCCGACTTGGGCTTTCCGGTTGCCCGCAATCTCGGCATTTTGTTTTTCACGCTCTTGCTCTAAAATGCGAGAGCGCAAAATTTTCATCGCCTTATCTTTATTTTTGTGCTGGCTTCTTTCATCCTGACACTCGACCACCGTACCTGTCGGCAAGTGGGTGATGCGAATGGCGCTGTCGGTTTTGTTAATGTGTTGCCCGCCGGCACCGCTGGAGCGGAAAGTATCAATCTGCAAATCGTTCGGGTTAATATCTACATCCACTTCTTCCGCCTCGGGCAGCACGGCTACGGTGGCGGTAGAGGTGTGAATTCTGCCCTGGCTTTCGGTTTCGGGCACGCGCTGCACACGGTGTACACCGCTTTCAAACTTAAAGCGGGAATACGCGCCGTCCCCCGAAATGGAGAAAGAAATCTCTTTAAAGCCGCCAAGCCCCGTTTCTTGTGCAGAGAGCACTTCGTGCTTAAAGCCTTTGGTTTCGGCATACATCGTATACATTCTGTAAAGGGTACCGGCAAAAAGTGCGCTCTCTTCACCGCCGGCACCGCCGCGAATTTCGACAATGACATTTTTATCGTCATTTTCATCACGCGGTAAGAGCAATATTTTTAACTCCTCGCTAAATGTTTCCATATCCTCTTTGGCGGTTTTTAACTCTTCAAAGGCGAGTTCTTTCATCTCTTTATCTAATCCGCCTTCTTCAAGCATTTGCGAGGCTTCGTCCGCCGTTGCTTTTGCCCGCTTATATTCTCTGAACTTTTCAACGATTGGTTCCAGCCGCTTTTGTTCTTTCATCAGCGCCGTATATTTTTCCATATCGGCGACCACTTCGGGCGAGCAAAGTTCTTCGTTTACCGTGTTATATCTTGTTTCAATGCCTTCTAATTTTTCTATCATTTTCTGTTTCCTTTTGCTTTTAGATGAAATTTTATTTCACAATTTTTTTAATGGATTTTTCGGCTTTTGCGCGCGGCACCATCACTTCTCTGCCGCAGGTGAGGCATTTAAGTTTAAAATCCATGCCGATGCGCAACACTTCCCAAGTATCGCCGCCGCACGGGTGCGGTTTTTTGGTTTGTATGATTTGACCGACTGTAATATCCATTATTTTTCTGTCACTTTCACTTTTAGAAATATTACTCTTTTTTAATAAGATTTTCCCTATAAATATATTATATTTTAAATATTTATATATAATCAAAGTATATATTAACACATAAATTCCGGATTGTAAACTTTTTTAATAATTTTCCTGCATATTGCATAAAATTTAGGGATGTATCTTTGATGGAGGAGAGAAAAATGAGAGAATTTGTATTTGAAGGCGGCTTAACGCGGGGTGAAGAAAAGGCGTCCGCTTACTCTTTGAGCGCATTGCAGGAAGCACTCAAAAATAACACGATTTTAGAAGCCATATGCTATATGTGTGATAAAGAGCAAAATTTACATATTAAACTTGGTGAAATTGAGGGAATTATTCCCAAAAACGAGAGCGCTATCGGCGTGCAAAGCGGCAAGGTGAAAGATATTGCCCTCATTTCAAAAGTGGGCAAACCCGTGCAGTTTACGGTGAGCGAGGTACAAACCGAACAGGGAAAACCCGTTGCCTATCTTTCAAGAAAAGCGGTGCAGGAAGCGTGCAGGGCGGAGTATATTGCCACGCTGCGCGCGGGCGATATCATTCGTGCCAAAGTCACGCATTTAGAGCGCTTCGGCGCGTTTGTGGATATCGGTGCCGGCATCAACTCGCTCATCCCCATAGATATGCTGTCGGTCTCACGCATTTCGCACCCGTCTCAGCGCGTAAAAGAGGGGGAAGTGCTTCGCTGCGCGGTGCGCAGTATTACCGATGAAAAAATCACCCTCTCTTTGCGGGAACTGCTTGGCGATTGGACACAAAATGCGGCACATTTTGAAGCGGGGCAAACGGTCAAAGGCATTGTCAGAAGTGTGGAGAGTTACGGTGTGTTTATTGAACTCACCCCCAACCTCGCAGGATTAGCGGAGTATTCGGATGCGGTGCATGCCGGGCAAACGGTATCGGTATATATCAAATCCATTTTGCCGGAGAAAATGAAGATTAAATTGAGCATTATTGATGTGTTGGAGGATGATGCCGAAATAGAGCGGGTGTACTATTTTAAGGGCAGGCATATGGACTATTGGCGTTACAGCCCTGCCGATTGCACTAAACTTATTGAAACGCGCTTTGCGTAGGCAATACGAAACGATATATTGATGTTTATCAATATATAAGCGCGTGGCAGCATTGTGTGATTTGAACAGATATATTGACGATTATCAATATATCTGTTTCTTTTACGTCTCTTTTCTTAAAACCGTGAAATTAGAAAAATAATACAACACAAAAATTATAATTGGGTGTTTTCTTTGCAAGTAGATGAGTGGCAGAAGCTCACAGATCAAATTTTCAACAGCAAAGCGTTTGAAAATTCTGTGTGCTTCGGAAAGTTTCGGGGGGGTTAGCGTGAAAGAAACTTTCACGCAGTGAATAGTGAATAGAGAAGAGTGAAGAGTGGTGGGCGGGACACCCGCACCCGTTCCGCTTCGCTCTAT
>CADBJA010000080.1 GCA_902794945.1 Oscillospiraceae bacterium | reverse complement strand
ACCGGTAAAACCGGCAGTGGTTTTTGCCACGGTTTTTAAGTTTACATCGGGTGCAAGCGGTTTATTACGCGCATGCACTTTTAAAATTTCTTCCCTGCCCTTTAAGTCGGGGTAACCGACAGTCACCTGTCTGTCAAATCTGCCGGGTCTTAACAGTGCGGGGTCTAATATATCGGGACGGTTGGTAGCGGCAATAATAATGATACCTTCATTCGCGCCGAAACCGTCCATCTCAACGAGCAACTGGTTGAGTGTTTGCTCTCTTTCATCGTGACCGCCGCCCATGCCGGCGCCTCTGTGCCTGCCGACAGCATCAATTTCATCAATAAAGATAATCGCAGGTGCCTGTTTTTTGGCTTGTTCAAACAAATCTCTTACACGCGAAGCGCCCACACCGACATACAGTTCCACAAAGTTAGAACCGGAAATGGAAAGGAAAGGTGCATCGGCTTCGCCGGCAACGGCTTTTGCAAGCAAAGTTTTACCGGTACCCGGAGGGCCTACCAGCAACACGCCCTTGGGAATTCTGGCACCGAGTTCGTTAAACTTTTGCGGATTTTTTAAGAAGCGTACGATTTCGGATAATTCCTCTTTCTCTTCATCAGCGCCTGCCACATCGGCAAAAGTCTTTTTATCTTTTTGGTCGGAACCGTTACGCACCTTTGCTCTTGAAAAATTCATGGCATTTCTGTGGTCACTACCCATCGCATTACCCATTCTTCTGATTAAGAAAAAGTATGCAATCACCACAATACCGATTAACGCCACTGTCGGGAGCAAACTGACCCAAACGGAACCGTCACTCCCCTTCTCATAATCCGCCTTAATCGGCTTATCGGGATTTTTGACATTGTATTTAATGACGCTCTCATGAATGTCATTAATAAACATACTGACATTCGGCACGGTATAATTTTTCGCCTCTTTCTCGCCGGAAAGCATAAAAGTCAGTTTACCGTTTGAAAGGTTTAAGTTATACTCTGTCACCTTGCCCTGTTCAAAATACTGCACAATTTGGTAGTATGCCGCTTTATCCCCCTGGCTTCTTCTGGAGCCGATAAAAGCAATACCGCCAATAAATACAGCGAGCATAACGGCATACAAAATAATGGTTTTTATTTTGGATTTATCGCCGTCTTTTTTATCGGGTCTTTTCAAATTGTTATCCATCTGCAATATATCTCCTTATATTTATCGGAATCAACTTCCGCACTATTCTTATTTTTTGTATATTTCCGGTTTTAACACGCCGATATACGGTAAATTTCTGTACTTTTCATCGTAATCGAGGCCGTAGCCCACCACAAATTCATCGGGAATGACCTTGCCCACATAATCCGCCTGAATATGCTTTGCCTGCCTTCTGTCCGGCTTGTCAAGCAAGGTGCAAATTTTAATGCTGGCGGGTTTTCTTGCCTTTAATAAATCTATGGTATAAGACAGGGAATTGCCGCTGTCTAAAATATCTTCCACAATAAGTACATCCATACCGGAAATATCGACGCCCAAGTCTTTAATCAACCTGACCGCACCGGGTGTGGTGCCGCTGCCGTAGGATGAAATGGACATAAAATCAATCGCGCAGGGTACGGTAATATTTCTGAAAATATCGGCACAAAAAACGAACGCACCTTTAAGCACACTAACAATAATGGTGTTTTTGCCTTCGTAATCCTTTGAAATTTGCGCACCTAAATTTTTACAAATGCTTTTCAGTTCTTCTTCATCTGCCAGTATGTACGCCATATCATTTTTCATATCAGCCATAATACTTATTGTTCCTCCAAATACAAATATAAAACCTTTTTTGTGTGTTGCCCGGGTGCATATTTTTTATTTGGCACACTGCCGAGCGTTCCCAATATCTCTTCACCCGCACAAAACACGGGGAATGAACTTCTTTTTTCGGGCATATACCCGATTTCATTTAAATATTTTTTCATACTTTTGCCCACGCCGCGTTTCCCGTCAAAAAAACGGTCACCGGCGCGCTTGTTACGGCAAATGAGATTAGAATTAATTGTATCATAATCTACCGCAAATGAAAACAGATGCTCGCTTAAATTTTCAAATTGTTTACAATTGATAACGCAGGCGTGTAATATACCGATTGGCAAGGTATATGTACCCTCGTTCACGGTAAAAGAATACGGTTGCTCCGCCTGTTGTTTCGGAAATTCCAACGCACCGCGCCGCACACGCACGGTAATGCCGGCGTTGATTTGCCGCTTTGCACCATCCTGCAAATTAAAACAAATTGCTTTGATATGCTTATATTCCGGCACGGTTCCGGTCTCTTTTTCGATAATATAGCGCACCGTTTCATGTTGCAAGGCCGGTGGCAATGCTTTTATTTTTTCTACTCTGTATCCGTTTCGGCGCACAAAATCTTTTGCCATAGCGGTGAAATAATCATTTTGTGCCGTTAAAACGGACATCGTCTGCAACACTGTTTGCTCAAAAGAGGGGTTGATTTGCTTTAGTAAAGGAAGAACCGATAAGCGAATAAAATTTCGGGTATACGCTTCGCTGCGGTTTGTTTCGTCCTCGCGATATGGAAAGGCGTTTTGTGTTAAATAGGTAAGCACTTCCTCACTCGTGCACGCAATGAGCGGACGGATGATGTTGCCCCTGACGGGCGGAATACCGCATAAGCCTTTACTGCCGGTGCCTCTGGCGAGGTGAAAAAGCATCGTCTCCACACTGTCCGACAGGGTATGCGCCGTGGCAATTTTATCGGCACCGATGCTTTCAAAGGCTTCATAGCGCACTTCTCTGCCACACGTTTCTTCACTGATACCACGGCTTTTTGCAAGCGCCGGCACATCAAAATGGAAACTGCGAAACGCGACGCCTGTTGTTTCACACAGTGCTTTTACAAAGCGTTCATCATCATCTGCCTGCTCACCGCGAATCCCGTGATGAATATGCACGGCACACAGATTAAGCGCATAGGTTTGCCGCAAATGACACAGGATATGCAACAGCGCCACGGAATCCTTACCGCCGGACACGCCGATACAAACCGTATCGCCCTTTTGCAACATATCATATTGTTGAATTGTCTCGGTTACCTTTTGTTCCATTAAGCAAAATCGGAATCCTTAATATATTGAATGGCGGTAAACTTGGAATGTTCGCCATCAAAATGCAGTTTGACATTATCCAACCCGCCGTGACGGTTTTTGGCAATGATTAACTCCGCCGCTGTCGGGTCCACATCCTGCGCTTCTTCGCTCGGTTCACTGCCGGGCTCGGTGTAGTAATAATCTCTGTGCAAAAACAGCACCACATCGGCATCCTGCTCAATAGAGCCGGATTCACGCAAATCCGTTAATACCGGTTTTCTCGCCCTACCCTCTGCAGAACCTCTGTTTAACTGCGCACACACCACCACGGGAATACCGAGGTCTTTTGCCATGATTTTCAGTTCTCTCGTGATAGAAGAAATCTCTTGCACACGGTTTTCTTTTCGTGTGGAAGAAGTAAGCAGTCCCAAATAGTCAATAAAGATAATGTCTACACCGGGTATTCTGCGCACACGACTTTTGAGAGAGGGAACGGTTAAATCGGAAGTATCGTCCACATATAAATTAATCATAGAATACCTGCCGATGGATTCCCCAAGCGCTTTCCATTCGTCCTTAGAAAGGTCGCCGGAACGGAATTTTCCGTTTTCAATACCGGAATCCATTGCAAGCAGTCTTTCCGCAATTTCTTCTTTACTCATTTCAAGTGAAAAGAAAACGGCGGTTTTACCTTTGAGCATCGTCACATTGCGCGCAAAGTTCAGGGCAATGTTTGTTTTACCCATTGCGGGGCGGGCACCAATGACAATCAGGTTGCCTTTATTAAAGCCGGTCAACGTTTTATCGAGTGTTTTATAACCGGACTCTATACCCTTTTCATCCCCTTCCCCTTTGGAAAGACGCTCTACACGGGGCATCAGTTCATTGATGAGGATTTCACCGATTTTTTTGGGTTCATTTTTAATAGACCGACCGGAACGGATGTCATAAATGCGCTTTTCTGCCGCATCAATCACAATATTGGCATCATCCCCGGCAGAGGACGCTTCATCAATCGTTTTTTTGGAAGCATCAATAATTACACGCAAATAGTATTTTTCACGCACGATAGAAGCATATTGCTCTACATTTGCCGTACTCGGCACATTCGAAGCAAGTTCGAGCAAATATTTTTTACCGTTTTGGTCGCCCCAATCTCCGTTTTCTTTCAAGCGGTCGTGAATAATGACGGGGTCTATTTTTTTACCGAAAGTATCCAGGCTGACCATCACTTCAAATATTTTTTGATTCAGTTCCACATAGAACTCATCCGCCTTTACCTTATCGGCAATATCTTTAAAGCAGTCAGGCTGTTTTAAAATACAACCCAACAGTGCCTGTTCCGCTTCTATGGAACACGGTAAATCATCAAAATTAAATAAATCAGCCATTTTCCTTCTTCCTTCTCACAACAGTAAAATGCTAAATGCTAAATGCTAAATTAGAAATTCTAAATGATGTGTATCATGATAGTACGACCTGTAATCTATCAGCCATCACCTTAAAAAACAAGTTTACCCGGCTTTAACCCGCTCGAAGTGCATGCCATTCACATTGGCATAGCCAATATTTCATATACCGCAGGTATATTTCATCTTGCGAAGCAAGATTTCATCTGCGCCAGCAGATTTCATTATGAGCGTAGCGAACTATGGGGAGGGCATTAAGAGGTTTGGGGATTTTATTATTGTTCGCTTACCTGCACATAAAGTTTTGCACAAACGCCTTGCGGCAGTTTTACCTCAACATTATAGGTGCCGAATGTTTTAATATCGGCATCTAATGATACTTTCTTTTTATCAATATTATACGGGTGCAAAGATACAGTAAATTTTCGACAAAAATCCATGAACTTTTATTTTGATTTCATATTTTGTCTTTTTATTTCATAAAAAGCACATTATTGTGCCAAAGTTATCCACAAAATATGTGGAAAAGTCGTGGAAAAAATTTTTTTTTCATTGTGGATATCCACTTCCAAGGAAAAAACTGCTCAAAAATGTGGAAAACCGAAAAGTTATTCATAAATTATAAATATTTTTTCCACATATTTTAAAGAAACTTATTATCTTTGCAGCAGATGTTGAAATTGAGTGAAAAAACAAGTTAAGTGTCTATCAATTAATCTATTATGATTTTTTTGAAATGGACGTTGGCTATTTAATTAAAAGAAATACGCAAAGTTATCCACTTTTCCACACTCACATCATCATCATCATCAAATAAATTTTAAATTTGAATTGAAAATAATAATAACTATATGATGTTGAAAAAAGAATGGCTCGAACAAGGTTTCATCAATGAACCCGTGGAGGAAGACATAGATTTGAAAGCCGAAATACGCCGTATGTGCAAGGAAAAAAATGCCATAGTCCTGGCACACTATTATACACATGGCGAGATTCAGGAAATATCTGATTTTGTAGGTGATTCATTGGCTTTAGCTCAACAGGCGGCCCAAACCGATGCTTCAATCATTGTCATGTGCGGTGTGCACTTCATGGCAGAGACTGACAAAATTTTGTGTCCAGACAAATTGGTCTTAGTTCCTGACTTGAATGCAGGCTGCTCCCTGGCCGACAGCTGCAAAGCTGAGGATTTGAGGAAATTCAAAGCCGAGCATCCTGACTATAAAGTGGTGAGCTACGTCAACACTACGGCTGCGGTAAAGGCATTGACCGATATTGTGGTAACTAGTGGAAATGCGAAGAAAGTCATCGACAGTTTTCCAGAGGATGAAAAGCTCATTTTTGGACCTGATTATAACCTTGGCAGCTATATCAATAGCATTACAGGACGTGAAATGATGCTTTGGAATGGAGGCTGCCACGTTCATGAGCGCTTCTCGGTAGCAGAGATTGTCAAATTGAAGAAAGATAATCCGGGTGCGCTGGTGCTTGCCCACCCTGAATGTAAGGCTCCTGTGCTTGCCATGGCTGATGTGGTGGGCTCTACGGCCGTACTTTTGAAGTATACGATATCACATCCCGAGGAAAAATATATTGTGGCCACAGAGGCTGGCATTTTGCATGAAATGCAGCGGAATAGTCCTCAAACCACATTTATCCCTGTTCCTCCTGAGGTTTCTGAAAATTCGCTTGGTTGTCATTGCAATGAATGTCAATACATGAAGATGAACACCTTATTAAAAGTATATAATTGTCTGAAATACGAGTGGCCGACAGTTGATATTGATGAAGAAATTCGCCGTCAAGCGGTCAAGCCGATTGAAAAAATGCTCAAACTTTCTTAATATATAGATTTTAATATTATTTTTTAGATAAAAATTGTTTTTTATTTGGATTTTAATTTGTATTTTTGCACTATTAAATACAAATAGTATGGGCATTCTAGCTCTATTCTAATACAACTGACTGCACGATTTATCCGAAAATGATATTGATGGCAACTTTTTGGTTTTAGTGCGGTAAAGAAAAAGGCAATGTTGCACAAAACTTAAATATTTAACGAATGAAACGACTACTTATTATGTTATTGGCGAGTTTTAGTTTGTGTCAAATTAACGCTCAGTCAAATGTGAAAATTAGCGAACCAGAGTTTTCAGGACAAATTGTTTATGTAAAGACACCAACTGAGGGCATTTTACTTCCAAAAGAAAATGCACAGGTCAAGACAAAGGCAGG